>NZ_FYDV01000010.1:0-182493 GCF_900187535.1 Pseudomonas sp. Irchel s3a18
GCGGCTACTCATCGAGGGCCGAGCGCTGTTGCCACAGCGCTCACCATGAGCCCGGATACATTAGCGCAAGCCAGCTTTACCGAAAACAGCCAAAGAGGTTGCAGGAGATGGGCTGACCATACATTTTTTATACGTCACCGCCAGCCTTCATTGAAACAGCGCCGGGACTATTTGAAGACCAGCGCCCCAGGCACATCAACATCCCAAAGCACTCCAGGGTCCTCCACCGTCACCTCCACCACCTTCGCCGAGGCAAACAACGACTTGGCTCCACGATCCCCGGACAACGCCATCAACGCCTTGCCGAACGTCCGCCCGAATCCCACGGGATGCCCAAACTCGCCCCCCTGCACCGGCACACTGATGGTGTCGACTGCAACGCCGTCAACAATCCGCTCGATGCTCGATGGCAAGATAAACGGCATATCCCCCAACACCACCAGCCAGCCCTCAAGCGCCGGACAAACAGCCACGGCCGCCGCCAGGCTGTCCCCCATTCCGGTCGACGCCAGCAGCAGTACTTCACAGCCATACGCTCGCGCCAGTCGCGCCACCTCAGGGCGATCCGGGGTAGTCACCAGCACCCGCCTTCCGACACGTGCAGGCACATTGCGCAGCGCTTGCTCGATCACCGGCCGGACAACACCGTCGCGCCCCTGGCACAGCGCCAACAGCTTGTCCTGATCGGCACCCGCCACCTGACGGTAACGACTGCCCTGTCCGGCCGCGAGAATGATTGCGCCCACCATCAGGCTTCAGCCTGCCGTCGGCCAAACCGGGGACCACTGCATCCGGACGCGTCACGGATTGCCCAGAGCAACGACACCTCCTCGACGACATCCTGTTGAGGATCTTGACCATTGAGCTTCAGGGTAATCATGGGCACGCCTGCCTATCGGAAGGGTTATGGGATAGAGCAATCCACCGCAGCACTGCAACGGTTCGGTACGCGCAGATTGACTCTGGCTAACGGGCACTCTTGCGAAGCCGTGGCTTCGCCAGCAGGCCAGGTTAGCCCGACATCAGCCAAAAAAGCCCCGCTTTGGCATGCGTATGTAGGAGCGAGCGTGCTCGCGATGGACGCTAACGATAACGCGTACCTTCTGATTGAACGCGTTGCTCTTGAATACATCGCGAGCGTGCTCGCTCCTACATAGGTCGGCGTTCGGCTTGAAGCTTGAAGCCTGCCTCAATACTGATTGGGTTCCATTTCCAGTTCGACGTTGAAGCGCTCGGCGATGTCTTTCTGAATGCGTCGGGCCAGGCCGAGCAATTCAAGCCCGGTGGCGGTGCCATAGTTGACCAGCACCAGCGACTGCAAGCGATGCACACCCGCATCCCCCTCGCGAAAGCCCTTCCAGCCCGCTTGCTCGATCAGCCAGCCGGCCGCCAGTTTGACCCGACCGTCGGCTTGCGGATAACCGATCAGGCCCGGATGGGCGAGTCGAAGCTCGGCGGCAAGCGCGGCCGGGACCAACGGGTTCTTGAAGAAGCTGCCGGCATTGCCCAATACCGCGGGATCAGGCAGCTTTTCATTGCGAATGCTGCAGATCGCCTGGCTGACATCCGTCGCGGTCGGGTGTTCGATCCCTTGCTCGGTCAGCCGCTGACGCACCGGACCGTATTCCAGGTGCAAATGCTCGACGCGATCCAGGGCAAAGCGCACCCGCAAAATCAGCCAGCGGCCAACCTGCTGCTTGAACAGGCTGTCCCGGTAGGCAAAGTTGCAGTCGGCCAGGGTGAAATCCCGCAACTCGCCAGTCTGGCGATCCAGTGCGGTCAAACCGGCAAACACGTCCTTGATCTCCACACCGTAGGCGCCAATGTTCTGCATCGGCGCCGCACCGACCGTCCCGGGAATCAGGCTGAGATTCTCAAGGCCCGACAACCCCTGTGCCAGGGTCCACTGCACGAATGGGTGCCAGGTTTCACCCGCCTCGGCCTCGATCACTACCCGACGGCCATCGTCGCTCACTTGACGAATGCCCCGGGTGGCCATGCGCAGCACCAACGCCGGGATATCCGCCGTCAGCAACAGGTTACTGCCACCGCCGATGACCAACAGCGGTATCGCCTGCGCGTGCGAATACGCCAGCGCTTCGCGCACATCGGCATCGCTGTGCGCTTGCGCGAACAGCTGCGCACGAACATCCACGCCAAAGCTGTTGAACGGCTTGAGCGAAACCTGCGGCTGCAGGTGCAAAGTCATAAGCGTCCCTTCAATTCAATCACCAGCAAATCGCAGGCTTGCTCGATCAGGTCCAGCACCTGCTCGAAGCCTTGCTCGCCGTCGTAATAAGGATCCGGCACGTCGTCCACGCTCGACTCATAACGGCGCAGGAACAGATCCAGCTCCGCCCTGCCCTTTGCCGGCTGCAAGGCCTTGAGGTTGCGCAGGTTGCTGCTGTCCATGGCCAGGATCAGGTCGTAGCTGGAGAAATCCGCGCGCGTCACCAGCCGGGCGCGCTGCACGGACAGGTCATAGCCACGGCGCAAGGCTGCTGCCTGGCTTCGCTTGTCCGGCGCCTTGCCGACATGCCAGTCACCCGTGCCCGCGGAAGCCACTTCGACCTGATCGGCCAGCCCCGTTGCACGCAGTTTGTGCCGCAGCACACCCTCGGCCGTGGGCGAACGACAGATGTTGCCCAGGCAGACAAACAAAACCCGCATCAGGCCTCCAGCAGGCGACGAACGCGCTCGAGGTCTTCAAGCGTGTCGACCCCCGGCGGTGGGGCAATCAATGCATCGGCGACATGGATCCGCACGCCGTGCCACAGGGCGCGCAACTGCTCCAGGCACTCGGTGTCTTCCAGCCAGCACGGACCCCAACTGACGAAGTCGTGCAGGAAACCGGCGCGGTAGGCATAGATACCGATATGACGGCGGTACGGTACACCGGCCGGCAAGTGGTCCTGGCTCTTGGCAAAGGCGTCACGCGCCCATGGCAAGGTCGCACGACTGAACGTCAGCGCCAGGCCGTCCAGGTCGCTGACGACCTTGACCACGTTAGGGTTGAACAGGGTTTCGGCGTCTTCAATCGGTTCGGCGAGGGTGGCCATGCGGGCCTCGGTGTGGGCCGCCAGATTGGCGGCGACCTGATCGATCACACTCGGCGGAATCAGCGGCTCGTCACCCTGCACGTTGACCACAATGGCGTCCGGCGCAAGCCCCAACAGGGTGGCGACTTCGGCCAGGCGATCGGTGCCGGAGTTGTGATCGACCCGGGTCATCACCACTTCGGCGCCAAAGGCCTTGCAGGCCTCTTCGATGCGCACATCATCAGTGGCCACCACGACACGCTCGGCACCGCTTTTGCTGGCCTGTTCCCAGACATGCTGGACCATCGGCTTGCCGGCGATCATTTGCAGCGGCTTGCCCGGCAAGCGGGTGGACGCAAAACGCGACGGAATCACCACAGTGAAAGCCGTACTCATTTGTCCAGGCGCTCTTCGGTCGTCAGGGTACGGGCTTCGCTTTCGAGCATCACCGGGATGCCATCACGGATCGGGAAAGCCAGGCCGGCACCTTTGCTGATCAGCTCGGTTTTGTCGGCGCTGAGCTTGAGCGGGCCTTTGCAGACCGGGCAAGCAAGGATATCGAGCAGTTTGGTGTCCATGAAAACTCCCTGGATAAAGCGTGTTAAGGCAAAAGACGTGCGGGTAATAGCCGCATCAGCTGCGTATCGAACCAGGCCACGAAAGCCGGTGATGGCACCGCATCCACCGCCAGGTACCACCAGTCTTGTGCCGCGAAGGACCGGCATTTCACCGCATCCTTTTCAGTCATGACCAATGGCAGCGGCGGCATGAAATTCAACGTCGCCGCGCTGTACTCGGCGTGGTCGGCAAAAGCATGCGCTACAGGCTGCCAGTGTAGCGTTTCAAGGGTATTGAAGAAACGTTGCGGATTACCGATACCCGCCACGGCGTGCAATGCCTGCCCCGCCGGAAAATGCTCAAGGCCGCGACGTTCGCCCGTCAGCAGGTTGACCAGCGCAGTCGGTTGCAGGCGGAAGGCAAAACCCTCGTCGCGATCCGTCTCGGCACCATTGAACAGCACCGCATCGACGCTTTGCAGGCGCTCGATCGGCTCGCGCAGTGGTCCTGCCGGCAGGCAACGCTTGTTGCCCAGCCCACGCGCCGCATCAATCAGCACCAGCTCAAGGTCACGCGCCAGGCGGTAATGCTGCATCCCGTCATCCGACAGGATCAGGTCCAACGGTTCGGCCGCCAGCAACGCCTGAACGGCTCGACTGCGATCGGGGTCGATCATCAAGGGAACGCCGGTGCGCTGAACGATCAACAGGGGTTCATCACCCGCCACCGCCGCGCTCTGCTCTGGCTCGACCCGCCACGGCAGTTGCGGCGGCGTGGCCCCGTAACCGCGACTGACCACGCCCACCCGCAGGCCGGCCCGTTGGCAGTGCTCGATCATCCACAGAATCAAGGGCGTCTTGCCCGTGCCGCCAACGGTAATGTTGCCGACCACGATCAAGGGAATCGGTGGCTGGTAAATCTCACCCTCACCCGCCAGGAACCGCTCACGCTTGGCTGTAACCACGCGCCGGTACAGCCACTCCAGTGGCGCCAAGAGCTTGAGTGCCGGATGGCCGGCGTACCACGCCGCGAGCAAACGATCGGAGATGGCCATCAGGGAGTCGGCGCCGCCTCAACGGTGGTCATGCGCAAATGCGTGAACCCCAGCTTGCCGGCGGCATCCATGGCGGTGATGACCGCCTGGTGCTGCGCCTTGCCATCGGCGCTGATGGACAGCGGCAGCGTGGTGTCGCCATTGGATTCTTTCTTCAAGGCGTCGATCAGACTGGCCAGATCATTCTTGGGCAACAACTGATTGTTGACCGAGAACGCACCTTCGGCGCTGATGGCGACATCCAGCTGCTTGGCCTGCTGGTCTTCGGCGGGGGAACCACTGACCGCTTCCGGCAAGTCGACACGCAACTGGGTTTCCCGGGTAAAGGTGGTGGTCACGACGAAAAACAGCAGCAGGATAAACACCACATCGATCAGCGACGCGAGGTTGATGTCGACATTTTCCCGTGGCTTGCGACGGAATTTCACGCTTTGCCCTCGGCCAGGTCGACATCCCGATCACCCTGCAGCACTTCCACCAGTTTGATGGCTTCCTGCTCCATGCCGACGACGAGCTCATCGATGCGCCGTTGCAGGAAACGGTGGAAGAACACCGCCGGGATACCCACCATCAGGCCCGCGGCCGTGGTGATCAAGGCCTTGGAAATACCACCGGCCAGCACCGAGGCATTGGCAGTCATGCCACCGCCCATGAACGAGCTGAAAATGTCGATCATGCCCAGCACCGTACCCAGCAACCCCAGCAACGGCGCCATGGCGGCGATGGTGCCCAAGGCGTTGATGTAGCGCTCCAGCTCGTGGATCACCCGGGCGGCGGCTTCCTCGATGCATTCCTTCATGATCTCGCGACCATGACGGGAGTTGGCCAGGCCCGCCGCGAGGATCTCTCCCAGCGGCGAGTTGGCGCGCAATTCCTTGAGTTTGTCCTTGTTGAGTTTCTTGTCCTTGATCCAGACCCAGACCTGCCCGAGCAGATGCTCCGGGGTCACACGGCTGGCACGCAGGGTCCACAGGCGCTCGGCGACGATGCCCAATGCCGCGATGGAGCTCAAAATGATCGGCAGCATCATCCAGCCGCCGGATTTGACCAATTCCCACACAGTGACAGTCCCCTCGAAAAAGTGCGCCACTTTACCATACACACTCGACATAGAGGCTCGGCTCACCGACGACCGTGATATCCCCGCCTCCTTCAAGGCGAATGGCTGACGGGCGGCGCCGCGCGCCAGAAGCGTGGTTGCTGGCGCATGGATTCAGCCGGCCCGAACGTCCCGAGACGCACACGCACGGCCCCTTGCTCCACACTGTCGAGGACCTGCACCCCCAACCTGCGGTAACGCGCCACCACTTGGGGATGGGGGTGACCAAAATTGTTGTTGTGACCGCGGGAAATCAGCGCGGCCTTGGGGGCCAGCGCCTCCACAAAGGCTTGCGAAGACGAACTGCGGCTGCCGTGATGGGGGGCCAGCAGCCAATCAGTGGAGACGGCCAACGGGCTCTTGAGCAAGGCCCGTTCGGCATGGGCATCAATGTCGCCCGTCAGCAGAAAACGTTCGCCACCGGCCTCGACCAGCAAGACACAGGAGCGTTGATTGCTGTCACCGGCCCGGTCCCATTGCCACAGCACAAAGCGCACGCCATCCCACTCCCAGTGCTCGCCACTGACGCAAGCCCTGGCCCGCAGCACTTTCGGCAAGCCCTGGAGCTCTCCGCCGATAACCTGTGTTACCGGCAGCCCCCTGTAGACCGAACGCGCGCCCCCAGCGTGATCGGCATGGGCGTGGCTGATCAACATCAGGTCCAGCCGGCGAACCCCCAGCTTGCGCAAGGCCGGCAGGACCACCTGCTCACCCAGATCGAGGTCGCCGAAACCTGGACCTGCGTCATAGAGCAATGTGTGATGACGGGTGCGCACCACCATGGCCAAACCCTGACCGACATCCAGTTGCCAGATTTCAGCCATGCCTTCCGGCACCGTGCTTCGCGGCGGGAACACCAGCACCAGCAGCATCGGCCAGCCCAGCCACCGCAGCGGCACGCCACTGGGCAACAACAGCAAAACGGCGCCAAGGGCCCCCACGCCCCAGGCCCAGGGTGAAATGGCCGGAGCCTGCCATGCCGGCACCTTCCCCGCCGCCAAGGCCAGGCCCTTGAACAATACGTCCAGCAGGCCACCCGCCAGCCATAACAAGCCTTCGCCAACATAAGGCAACGGCAACAGCAGTGTTCCCAGCAACGCCGGGGGCAACACCAGCAGACTGATCCAGGGCACGGCCAGCAGATTGATCAGCGGTCCGGTCAGGCTGACGGGAAGCCCCAGTATCAACAACGCCGGGAACAGGCCGATGGCTATCAACCACTGCGCTCGCGTCCAGGTCTGCCACCAACGCCACGCACCTAGTCGACCGCCAAAGGTGAAGATCAACACCGCCACGGCCACAAACGACAGCCAGAATCCCGGCCGCAAGCTCGCCAGCGGATCCAGCAACAGCACCGCGTTCAGCGCCAGCAGCAACGGCCACCAGGCCCCCAGATGACGAAAACGCAGGCGCCACAACAACACCAGCCCGATCATCACACACGCCCTGCGCACCGGCACCTGGAACCCGGCCAGCACCCCGTAGCCCAGCGCCGCCGTAAACGCCAGACCGCACGCCCACGGCAGCCACGCCAGGCGTCGGGGCCACAGCCCGTAACGCGCCAGCCCGGCAACCAGCAGGTACACCATGCCAGCCAACAAGCCGATATGCTGCCCGGAGATCACCAGCAAGTGCACGGTGCCGGTGTCCTGCAATACGCGCCAGTCATCGCGACTCAATCCGGATCCATCGCCCAGCACCAGCGCCGTCAGCGCAGCCGCGCGCCCCTGGGCGTCCACCGCCAGCAGGCGCTGGCGAATGGCATCACGCCAGGCCCCTTGCGCCGGCCTGAGCAATTGCCCGTCCTTGACCGTTCCCGTGGCACCGATGCGTTGCGCCAACAACCAGGCCTCGTAATCAAAGGCATGGGGATTGAGCAGACCTGCCGGGCGCTTCAACTTCACCGCCAGGCGCCAGCGCTCGCCACTGTTGACCGGCGGGCCGCCGTACCAGGCCAGTCGCATCAGGCTGGGCAACGGCGTACGTCGCGCCTGGCCATCGGCCAATTCGAAACGCACTACGCCCGGGGTTTCTTGCGGCAAGCCGACCACCCGCCCCTCGACCCAGCGGGTTTGACCGTCAAGGTCGGGTGTCAGGCGGTCAGTCAGTGCCCAATGGGCGCTGGCGCATGCCCAGGTGAAACCCAGCAGAAAAAACGCCAGTGCATAGGTGCGAAACGGCAGCAGCATCAGGGCCAGCACCGGTAACGACAGCAACAGCCCGACCGGCGGTAGCACCGGTAAAAAAACCAGGGTCAACAGACCCATCGCGAGCGCCAACATCCCTGTGCGCATAAGCCCGTCCTTGAGAGTTCCCTCTCTTGGATTAGCCGAGTCACAGAGGCCCGCGTTTATTAATTGTCACAAAGTCTGAATTGGCGCTCAGTAGAATCCGGGCATACTTGCCGCTTGATCTGACCGAGAAGCCCTATGCCCCGGCGCTTATTCAAACGCTACATGCCAGACCCGACCAGCATCAAGGAACACAAATCCTTACGCTTTCTCGGCACACTGCTGCATGATCCCAACCTCTGGCACCTCAATCGGCATTCGGTTGCCCGGGCCATGGCCGTGGGTCTGTTCGCCGCCTTTTTGCCGATTCCCATGCAGATGCTAGTGGCGGCCGCCCTTGCGATCTCGGTGCGCGGCAATATTCCGATTGCGGTGAGCCTGGTCTGGCTGACCAATCCGATCACCATGCCCGTGGTGTTTTTCTGCACCTATCAGACCGGCGCCTGGCTGATGAATGTACCGGCGCGCAGCCTGCCGGACGAACTGACCTGGGAATGGATCAGCGGCGAACTGGCGAGCCTTTGGCAGCCGTTCCTGCTGGGATCGGTGGTGGCGGGCCTGGTGCTGGGTGCCCTGGCCTACTGCATGACCATGACCTACTGGCGCTGGTGGGTCAGCCGGCAATGGACGCGGCGTAAGAAAAGTCGGCTGTAGCAGCTGCAAGCTGCAAGCTGCAAGCTGCAAGCTGCAAGCCAAATCAACAGCTTGAGGCTTGTAGCTTGCAACTTGAAGCTTACGTCCTCATCCCCCGCCCGCTGACCAGCAGCCGCGCACAGCCGACGTACAGCACCACGGTGGCAACCAGCATGAAGGTGATGGCGATGCTGATCCTGATGTCCGAGACGCCCAGGATACCGTAGCGGAAAGCGTTGACCATGTGCAGCACCGGGTTGGCCAACGACACCGTCTGCCAGAACGGCGGCAACAGGCTGATCGAGTAGAACACCCCGCCCAGGTAAGTCAGCGGCGTCAACACGAAGGTCGGGATAATCGAGATATCGTCGAAGTTGCGCGCAAAGACCGCGTTGATAAACCCCAGCAACGAGAAGATCGTCGCCGTCAGCACCACCACCAGGATAGTCACCCCCAGGTGATGCACCTGAAGGTCAGTGAAGAACAGCGACAGCAAGGTCACGATGATCCCGACCATCAACCCGCGCAGCACACCGCCCAGGGTGTAGCCGATCAGGATGGTGTGGGGCGAAACCGGTGACACCATCAGTTCTTCGATGGAGCGCTGGAACTTGCTGCCGAAGAAACTCGACACCACGTTGCCGTAGGAGTTGGTGATCACCGACATCATGATCAGGCCCGGCACGATGTACTCCATATAGGTGAAGCCACCCATATCGCCGATCTGCCGACCAATGAGGTTACCGAAGATCACGAAGTACAAGACCATGGTAATAGCCGGCGGCAGCAGCGTCTGCGGCCAGATCCGGGTAAAGCGCCGGACCTCGCGGTAAACGATGGTGTTGAGTGCGACGAGGTTGGGTTGCAGTTCGGAACTCATACGGCCACCTTCGCCAGGTTTTTCTCCACCAGGGACACGAACAGCTCCTCGAGGCGATTGGTTTTGTTACGCAGGCTCAGCACTTCGATGTTCTGCGTGGCCAGTTGACCGAACAGCGCCGTGATGCCAGCGGCCTTATCGACCTGGACTTCCAGGGTATGGCTGTCCAGCAGGCGGCTCGGGTAGCCGATCAGCTGCGGCGCGACCTTCATGTCGTGCTTGAGGTCCAGCAGGAAGGTTTCGACATGCAGTTGGCCGAGCAGGTTACGCATGCTGGTGTTTTCGACGATCGTGCCGTGGTCGATGATGCCGATGTTGCGGCACAGCTGTTCAGCCTCCTCCAGATAATGGGTGGTGAGGATGATGGTGATGCCTTTCTGGTTCAGCTCGGTCAGGAAGCTCCACATCGAGCGACGCAATTCGATGTCCACGCCGGCGGTCGGTTCGTCGAGGATCAGCAGGCGTGGCTCGTGTACCAGCGCCCGGGCAATCATCAGGCGACGCTTCATGCCGCCCGACAGCGAGCGCGACGGCACATCGCGCTTGTCCCACAGACCGAGTTGGGTCAGGTACTGCTCGGCACGTTCCTTGGCAACCCTGGACGGAATGCCGTAGTAACCCGCCTGGGTCACCACGATATCGAAGGTCTTTTCGAACTGGTTGAAGTTGAATTCCTGTGGCACCACCCCGATGCTGCGCTTGAGCGCGGCCGGGTTGCGGTCCAGGTCGTGGCCAAAGATATTCACCGTGCCGCTGGTCTTGTTCACCAGGGTTGAAAGAATGCCGATGGTCGTGGATTTGCCGGCGCCATTGGGGCCGAGCAAGGCGAAAAAGTCACCTTCGACGACATCCAGATCGATACCACTCAGGGCCTGGAAACCGTTGCCGTAGGTTTTGGTTAGCTGCCGGATGGACAGAGCAGAACTCATATCGGATTTACGCACCAAGAAGGGGAAGTAAGGAACAAGTAAGGGCGGCGGCGAGCAAGACAACCGCGACGCATGAGCGCAATGGTGCTTGGCGGCGCCGCACAAGTACAGTCACCTGTGTTGATAGTCAGTATTAAGTCAACGCAGTCATGACCGCTTTTTGATAGGCCGGGCGCGGCTTCAAACGCTGGTACCAGGCGTGCAGGTGCGGTTGCGGTGCACGCTCGATCGGCATTTCGAACCAGGCATAAATGAAGCTGCCCAAGGGAATGTCGCCCATGCCGATGTCATCACCGGACAGATAAGGCTGGTCGGCCAGTGCCCGGTCGGCCATCGACAGCAAGCCATCGCAGGTAGCGATGGCGGCCTTGATCGCGATCCAGTCCTGTTGTTCGGCCGGCGTGCGCAACACGCCCCAGAACACCGTGCGAAACGGGTCGGCAAAGCTGGACGTGGTCCAGTCCATCCACTTTTCCGCTGTCGCGCGGGCCTGCAGGTCGGCCGGATACCAGGACGAACCACTGGCATGACGGGCCATGAGGTAGCGTACGATGGTGTTCGACTCCCACAACACGAAGCCGTCATCCTCAATGACCGGTATGCGACCATTGGGGTTCATCGCCCGATATTCCGGGGTATCGACCACACCGAAGGCGCCGCCTGCGTCCACGGCCTGATAATTCAGGCCAAGCTCCTCGGCCGCCCACAACGCCTTCCTGACATTCGATGAATTCTTCCGTCCCCAGATCTTCAGCATGACCGCCCCTCAATGGATGAATGCCGAGGGAGTCTACGCCGGATCAGGCCCGGCTCAAATCGCTCTGCATATCACCCAGCAAGGCTGGCGACTGATCGCCGAACAAATGCGGATAGCACTGCTCAAGGTGCTTGAAAAAGAAATCCTCGGGCACATCGACAAACTGGCCATGGTCGACCAGGTACTCCATCGACTGCAGTCCCTGGCGATTGAAGGGGTGAAACACGCTATCGTTGCGCCCATCGAACTCCAGCGGTGGCACATCGAACAATTCGCAGAGCCTGGCATTGAACGCCGGCGTAGCCTTGACCCAGCGCCCCTGCAGATACAGTTCGGTATAACCGTGCATGGCGAACACATCGCTCCTGAGTAGCTCGATCAGGCGCGGCGTCGACAAGTGATTGCGGACGTCCGCCAGGCCGATGCGTGCGGGGATGCCGCAATGCCGGGCACAGCCTGCCAATAGCGTGGCCTTGGGCACGCAGTAGCTTTCGCCGGTCGCCAGCGCATAGCTGCCACGCAAGGTCGCCGGATCACGACTGAAGGTATAGGGGTTGTAGCGCACCGCCTCGCGCACCGCGCCATACAGGTTGATTGCCTGCTCGATCGGGTCACGGCTGCTGCCACGGTGTTTTTCGGCGAACTCCACCACCGCAGGGTGGTCACTATCGATGAAGCGGCCGGGACTCAGATACTCGTGCATGAGAACAATCTCCTGGAGAAGCCCCGAGTCTAGCGACACCTTCAGCACAGAGATAACGACATTTCGGCCAAACATCAGCGTTTGTTGCGTGCTCTTCCAAGGTTTTCGTCGGCCCCGGCAACGCTGCCACCCACCCTGTTTCCTGCCTGTTCAAACACACCGCGCGCACTGCCCCCTTTTACAGATGCCGTCTACGCTCTGGAGGTGGTTTTGCCCTTGGTTTCACGGAGGATTGACTATGTTGCTGTTGTGGATACTGGTACTGGTGTTCGGGATTGCCTGGCTGGCTCACCGCCGCACCGCGCCCCTGCCCGCCCTGGGCATCATTGCGGTCTACCTGGTGGCGATGAGCGTCTTGAGTCGCGCACCCGGCTGGTTGCTATTGATATTCTGGATCATGCTCGCGGTCGTGGCCGCTCCCCTGCTGCTGCCAGACCTGCGCCGCAAGTTGTTCAGTGCGCCGCTGTTCAGCTGGTTCCAGAAAACCCTGCCACCGATGTCACAAACCGAACGCGACGCGATCGATGCCGGCACGGTCTGGTGGGATGGTGAGCTGTTCAGCGGTCGCCCGGACTGGAACAAACTGCTGGCCTACCCCAAGGCGCAGTTGAGCGAAGAAGAGCAAGCCTTCATCGATGGTCCGACTGAAGCGTTGTGCGCGATGGTCAGCGACTGGCGCATCGGCCAGACCATGGACCTGCCGACCGAGGCCTGGGCGCACATCAAGCAGAACGGTTTTTTTGCCCTGATCATTCCCAAAGAGTATGGCGGCAAGGGATTTTCGGCCTTCGCCAACTCGCAAGTGGCGATGAAGCTGGCCACCCGCAGTGGCGACCTGGCGTCCACCGTGATGGTCCCCAACTCCCTTGGCCCGGCCGAACTGCTCCTGCACTACGGCACCGAAGCACAACGAAACCACTACCTGCCCCGACTGGCGCGCGGCGATGACATCCCCTGTTTCGCGCTGACCGGCCCCCTGGCTGGCTCCGACGCAGGCTCGATGCCCGACACCGGGGTGGTCTGCAAAGGCCAATGGCAAGGCCAGGAAACCCTGGGCCTGCGGTTGAACTGGGAAAAGCGCTACATCACCCTGGGACCGGTCGCCACCCTGCTCGGCCTGGCATTCAAGGCCTATGACCCGGACCATCTGCTGGGCGACCAGGAAGACCTGGGCATCAGCCTCGCGCTGGTCCCCACCGATATCGCCGGCGTGGAAATCGGCCGCCGTCATCTGCCCCTCGGCGCCTCCTTCATGAACGGCCCGAACTCAGGCAAGGACGTGTTCGTACCGCTGGATTTCATCATCGGCGGCCAGGAAATGCTCGGCAAGGGCTGGATGATGCTGATGAACTGCCTGTCGGTCGGGCGTTCGATTTCGCTGCCGGCCGTCGGCACCGGTGCCGCCAAGTTCACCAGCCTGGTGACGGGCCAGTACGCGCAGGTCCGCGAGCAGTTCAACGTCCCGCTCGCGGCCTTCGAAGGCATTCAGGAAGCCATGGCGCGTATCGGTGGTAACGCCTGGATGATGGACGCGGCGCGCATGCTCACGGCCACCGCGCTGGACCTTGGAGAAAAGCCATCGGTGCTGTCGGCAGTCCTCAAGTACCACCTCACCGAGCGCGGGCGCGAATGCATCAGCCATGCGATGGATGTCCACGGTGGCAAGGCGATCATCATGGGCCCCAACAACTACCTGGGTCGCAGCTGGAACGGCGCGCCAATCTTCATCACTGTCGAAGGCGCGAACATTCTATCGCGCAACCTGATGATCTTCGGCCAAGGCGCGATCCGCAGCCATCCATTCGTACTCCAGGAAATGGCCCTCGCCAGCCGCGAAGACAAGGACCAGGCGCTCAAGGAGTTCGATGGCCTGTTGCTCAGGCACATCGGATTTGCCTTGGGTA
Organism: Pseudomonas sp. Irchel s3a18; assembly: GCF_900187535.1. NCBI lineage: Bacteria > Pseudomonadati > Pseudomonadota > Gammaproteobacteria > Pseudomonadales > Pseudomonadaceae > Pseudomonas > Pseudomonas sp. Irchel s3a18. The sequence goes on from NZ_FYDV01000010.1 coordinate 13,847, forward strand.
ACGCCGCCAGCACCCTGATGCTCAACCTCGGTGTTGGCCACTTCGAACGCGCTCCGGGAGACAGGCTCAGCCAGCGCTACTGCCGAGCCCTCAACCGTCAGGCCGCGGCCTTCGCCCTGCTGGCCGACCTGAGCATGATGCTGCTGGGGGGTGAACTGAAACGTCGCGAACGCCTGTCGGCCCGCCTGGGCGATGTACTGAGCAACCTGTACCTGGCCTCCGCTGCGCTCAAGCGTTATCACGACCTCGATTCGCCGCAGCACATGACGCCCCTGTTTACCTGGGCCATGGAGGAAAGCCTGGGACAGTCCGAGCGCGCGCTCGATGAATTGCTGAGCAACTTCCCGAGCAAGGTATTGGGCTGCCTGCTACGGGTCATCGTGTTTCCGTTCGGGCGGCGCCACAAGGGCCCGTCGGACACTCTCGCGGCCGAGGTGGCGGCGGTGATCGGTCGCGCCAAAGGCGATCCGACCCTCGAAGAACTGCTGGGCGGTTGCTACCGTCCACAATCGCTCGAGGACCCGGTCGGCGCCCTGCAACAGGCCTGCGACCTGTTGAGCGCTGTACAGCCGCTGCAGAAAAAGCTGCACAACGCACTCAGGAGCGGGCAGTTCAAACCGGCTGCCGGAGAGCCCCTCATCGATGCCGCGCTGGAAGCCGGCGTGCTGCAACTGATAGAGGCGCAAAGCCTGCGCGAGGCCGAAGTGGCGCGGCGTAAAGTGATCGATGTCGATGACTTTTCCAAGGAGCAGCTGGAGCTGGCAGAGGGCAAGATCCGATAAAGCAACGGCACGCCCAGCGGTTCAATGATGAAATGCGGGCGTCGGAGCTATATACTCCGGCGCCCGTTTTGCTTTAGTTCTAGAGGACTCCCGTTATGCTCGACCAAACTCTCGTCCAGCTCGACCTCCTGCGCAGTATTCTGGTCGCTGTCGGTGAAGCCGAGCAGGTTCCGGAAGAAAGCCACGCGCTGTTTCTGGAGCGCTTCGACGAACTGCGCGCCTCGTTGCCGATCGATCCGATCGAAAGCCAGTACCTGGGCCAGGACCTGCTGTGCCAGGTGATCCAACGCTACCCGCAAATTGCCCACCTGGTACCACGGGACCTGCTGTGGTACTTCGCCGGCGACTGCCTGCACTACATGCCAGACGATGAAATCGACCTGTACCAGGCCCTCGAAGAACGTCGTTATGAAGCCGAGCAGAACGATGAGCCGTTTGACTGGAACCAGGAAAAGCAACTGCTGGCCCTGTCGAACCAGGACAGCAAGCACTGATCTGCGCTCAGTGACGCAACAGGCCCGTACGGTTCGACCGGCGGGCCTTTTTTGTGGGCATGAATCCTGGCCGTCAGTACAGCCCGTCACTCTCAGGCAACTCGTACTGCGCCTCGAGTTTGCCTGAACCACCGGACTTGCCCGGGTTGCTCAGGGTCGGCTCCTTCTCCAGGCATTCCACCAGATAGTCGATCAATACCCGCAGCTTGGGCGGCAGGTAGCGCGTCGGCGAATGCAGCAACCAGGCGCCGCCATGATAGGAGGCCAGAAAGGTCCAGTCCGGCAGTACCTGCACGATCAAGCCCTGTTCCAGGGCATGGCGCGCCGTGAAATACGGCAGGCTGCCAATGCCGATGTGCTGCAGCACGGCCCCCAGGCGCACGCCGGTGTGATTGGCCGCATATCGGCCACGCACGCCGACGGTAACGGCTTTGCTGCCCTTCTTGAACTTCCACCGCGCATCGCTTGGGGTTTCGCCCAAGTAAACGCAACTGTGATTGAGCAAGTCATGGGGATGGGTGGGCGTGCCGTGCTCCGCCAGGTACTGCGGTGTCGCGCACAGCATGTGGTCGATGGTCAGCAGTTGCCGCCCCACCAGCCCCGCGGGCGGGCGATCGGTAATGCGAATGGCCAGGTCGACATGATCGTCGATCAGGTCAACCTGGCGATCCTCCAGCAGCAGTTCTACATCGACCTTGGGGTAACGGCGAAGAAATTCCGGCATGTGGGGATGAATCACGAATCGTCCCACCGCCTTCGGCACGCTGACCCGCACCAGCCCTTCGGCCTCCTGGGTGAACTGACCACTGATTTCCATCACCGAACGGGCGGCGCTGACCATCTCCTGACACCGCTTGAACACTTCTTCACCGCCATCGCTCAGGCGCAATTTGCGCGTGGTGCGTTGAAGCAACCGGGTGGCCAGGGCCTTCTCCAGACGCGAGATACTGCGGCTTACCGCTGACGGTGACGAGCCCATCTGCCGAGCGGCCTCGGAGAAGCTGCCGGTCTCGACGACCTTGACGAAAGTCGCCATTTCACCCAGCAACGGCAGCGGTAGATTTATGCTCACAGCGCAACAGTCCTTTGATGTTTAAACGGATTATCACGCAATTCAGCGGTACATATAATAAAAAATAGAAATTTTAGTAAGGCCGTGGAATATGACGCTTCGCCTCTTTTTCCATAGTGATGACCTCAAGGCCAATGTGGAAGTCCTGGAATGTACGCCCTGCGAAAACGAGTTTGCCGTCGTGCTGCAGGCGACGCTGTTTCATCCCCAGGGTGGCGGCCAACCCTGTGATACCGGCTGGATTGGTGACAGTCAGGTCGTGCGCGTGACCCAGGAAGTAGATCGGATTGTGCATTACGTCGACCAGCCGGTTGCCCCGGGAATGACCCGGATACAGGTCGACGAACAGCGTCGACAACTCAATACCCGCCTGCATTCGGCCGGGCACTTGATTGGTCACTGCGCCGAATCCCTGGGCTGGATTCCCGTCAAGGCCCACCACTGGCCTGGCGAGGGTCGCGTGACGTTCATGCCGGGCCAGACGCCACAGGAGCTCAACGTCGAGACGCTCCAGAACACCCTGGCCCAGTGGATTGCCAATGATCTGCCGCGCTTGACCTCGCTACGCGAAGGCGCGCGGGAAATCGGCTTCGGTGAACTGCCCGCCTACGGCTGTGGCGGTACCCATGTACGGCGCCTGCGGGAATTAGGCACGGTCACTATCGACTCCCTTTCGCAAAAGAAAGGCGCGCTTTCAGTTCGCTACGACGTGAGCTGAGTCATTCGGCGATGACGCTGCGCTCAAGCCAGCGTCATTGCCTGAAGCTGGTGGGCCTGCACTCGCAGGCTTGATGACTCTCTGCTAGATGGACCTAAGACATGATGCTTGACGTCGGATGTCTCGATGAGACCTGCCTACAAAAACTGGTCAACGAAGAAGTGCTCGCCATCCGGCTCAAGCATTTTCTCCCCGGACCGCTCGCCCGCAAGATCGGCAACAAGATTCTCGCGCCCGGTTTCGAGGGCTACATCAATGCTCCCAGTATCGGACGCATCGGCATGGCGTTCTACGAAGCGCAAAACCAGCCACCACTGATCGAAGACTATTTCGAGCGTGCCAGTGCCAACACCGCCGAACTGCGTGCCCGTTGCGCGCCCTACTCCTCCCCCGTCGACACCCTGCGCTGCCTGCTCGACGAGGCATGGCCAGCCGGGGCGCACCTGGAAACCCTGTACGGTCGCAAGATGTACGCCGGCCTGTCCCGAGTGGTCAAGCCCGGGGTGTGCTTCCTGGCTCACCACGACATTTTCGCCAAGGACGCACCCGATAGTTTTCAGGCCCGCAGCCTGGAGGCGCAATTTGCCTGCAACCTCTACCTGAATATGCCCACCGAAGGTGGCGCCCTGCAGATCTGGGACCACGACATCTCACCCGAGCGGTTCGATGAAATGCGCGGCGACAGCTATGGCATCGACCCGGCCCTGCTCGGCCCGCCCACCCTGGAGATCGTTCCGCAGCCCGGCGACTTCATCATGTTCAATTCACGCCGCATGCACGCGGTGACACCGGGACTGGCCGATCCACGATTGAGCCTGTCGTTTTTTGTCGGCTATCGCGGCAATGCCTCCCCCCTTACTTTCTGGAGTTGAAATGTTTTCGAATTATCTAGGCGAATTCCTGGCGCTGGCGACCATTCATTTTCTGGCCGTCGTCGCACCGGGACCTGATTTTGCGGTCACTATCCGCCAGAGTGTGCGGTTCGGGCGCGTGGTCGGGATCTGCACGGCGTTGGGTATTGGCGCCGGCATTTCGGTGCATGTGCTGTACACCTTGCTGGGAGTGGGCGCATTGATGCACACCACGCCCTGGTTACTGACAGTGGCCAAGGTGGTGGGGGGCGCCTACATTCTGTACCTCGGCGTGAGCCTGCTGCGCAGCAAACCCAAGTCGACGATCGAAGGCGAGAACACGCAAGAGCCATCGCTGGAACAGCAGACCCTGTTCAAGGCTTTCACCACAGGCTTTCTGACCAACGCCACCAACCCCAAGGCAACGCTGTTCTTCCTGGCGATATTCACTACCCTCATCAGCGCCACGACCCCCTTGCAGGTGCAGGCGCTTTACGGGCTGTGGATGTGCTTCGTCAACGCCCTGTGGTTCGTGATTGTGGCGTTGTTCTTTTCAAGCAGCCGGGTGCGGGAGTTGTTCATGCGCATGGGCCACTGGTTCGAACGGACCATGGGCGTGATCCTGATCCTGTTTGCCGGGCGCTTGATGCTCTCGCTGTGAATCCACGGGCCGGAGAGCAACGGGCAGTTGCTCTCCGGCCTGACAGCGCGGCCTGTTACTTGAGGTTACCGCTGAGGAACTGCTGCAGACGCTCGCTCTTCGGATTGCCCAGCACCTCTTCTGGCGCGCCCTGTTCCTCGACCCGCCCCTGATGCAGGAACAGCACCTGGTTGGACACTTTGCGCGCGAAGCTCATTTCGTGGGTAACCATGATCATCGTCCGGCCTTCTTCGGCCAGCCCCTGAATCACTTTGAGCACTTCGCCGACCAGTTCCGGGTCCAGGGCCGAGGTCGGCTCGTCAAACAGCATGATTTCCGGCTCCATGGCCAGCGCACGGGCAATGGCCACGCGCTGCTGCTGGCCACCAGAGAGGAACGCAGGGTACTGGTCCGCTACCCGGGCGGGCAGGCCGACCTTGTCCAGATAACGGCGAGCACGCTCTTCAGCGTCCTTTTTACTCACGCCCAGCACCCGGCGCGGGGCCATGGTGATGTTTTCCAGCACGGTCATGTGTCCCCACAGATTGAAATGCTGGAACACCATCGCCAGGCGCGTACGCAGTCGTTGCAACTCGGCATCGTCCGCCACGCGCATGCCGTGGTGATCCTTGACCATGCGAATCGACTTGCCGTCCATGCTCATGGCGCCGTCGTTGGGGGTTTCGAGAAAATTGATGCAGCGCAGGAAGGTACTCTTGCCCGAACCGCTGGCGCCGATCAGGCTGATCACATCACCGGTATTGGCCTTCAGCGAAACGCCTTTGAGTACTTCGTGGCTGCCGTAACTCTTGTGCAGGTCTTCAATCGTCAATTTGTACATGTGCGCAAGCATCCTCAACGGGAAGTCTTAGTGAGCCGGGCCGAGAAAGGCCAGCCAGCGGCGTTCAGCCAGTCGGAACAGGCCGACGAGCGCAAAGGTGACCGCCAGGTAAATCAACGCGGCGATGCCGAACGACTGGAAGGTCAGGAAGGTCGCGGAGTTGGCGTCGCGGGCGACTTTCAGAATGTCCGGGATGGTCGCGGTAAAGGCCACGGTGGTCGAGTGCAACATCAGGATCACTTCGTTGCTGTAGTACGGCAGCGAACGACGCAGGGCAGATGGCATGATCACGTAGGCATACAGCTTCCAGCCGGTCAGGCCATAGGCCTTGGCGGCTTCGACTTCGCCGTGGGCCATGCTGCGGATCGCCCCGGCGAAAATCTCCGTGGTGTAGGCACAGGTGTTCAAGGCAAACGCCAGGATGGTGCAGTTCATCGCATCGCGAAAGAACGCATCCAGCAGCGGCTGCTCACGGATCGCGGCCAGGCTGTAGATCCCGGTGTAGCAGATCAGCAGCTGGATATAGAGCGGCGTACCCCGGAACAGGTAGGTGTAGAACTGCACCGGCAGACGCACGTAGAACCTGGAGGAAACCCGGGCGATAGACAGCGGGATCGACACCAGGAAACCGATCAGGATCGAGGCGCTGAGCAGCCACAGGGTCATGGCCAGGCCGGTGATGTGGTAACCGTCGCTATAGAAGAACGGCTTCCAGTATTCCTGCATGAGTTCAATCATCGTACAGCCTCCCGGGAGCCTGCCGCGTAGTGCCGTTCAAGCCAGCGCAGGACAACGTTCGACGCGCTGGTGATCACCAGGTAGATCAGCGCCGCCAACACCAGAAAAAAGAACAGCTGATAGGTGCTTTTACCGGCGTCCTGGGCCGCCTTGACCAGATCGGCCAGGCCGATGATCGACACCAGCGCGGTGGCCTTGAGGATCACCATCCAGTTGTTGCCGATACCCGGCAGGGCAAAGCGCATCATTTGCGGGAACACCACGAAGCGAAAACGCTGGGCGCGGCTTAAACCATAGGCGGTGGCCGCCTCCATCTGCCCACGGGGTACGGCGAGGATCGCGCCACGAAAGGTCTCGGTGAAATAGGCGCCATAGATGAAGCCCAGGGTGATGATCCCAGCACCAAAGGGATTGATCTCGATGTACTCCCAGTCCATGACCACCGTGAAGCTGGTGAGCCAGGTTTGCAGGCTGTAGAAAATCAGCAGCATCAGCACCAGGTCCGGCACGCCGCGAATCAGCGTGGTGTAGAGCTGGGCCGGAATCCGCAACAACTTGACGCTGGAGAGCTTGGCGCTGGCACCGATCAGGCCGAGCACAACGCTCAGCAACAGCGACAGTATCGATAACTTGACGGTCATCCAGGTGCCTTCCAGCAACAGAGGGCCAAAACCCTGCAAGCTGAATGCGGAAAGCCCGAGTGTCTGTAGCACAGCTTCGAACATAATTGAGGACCTATAGCGATAAAAAAACGCCCGTCCGGGGACGGGCGCGAGGCGTTATTTGCCGCTGTAGAGATTCAGATCACCGAAGTGTTTCTTCTGGATCGAGGCGTAGGTACCGTCATCGTGCAGCGCCTTGATGCCTTTATCGATAAGGGCCTTGAGCTCGGTATTGCCCTTGGCGATACCCACTGCGGTCTTGGCCGGCAACAGTTCGCTGTCGACCGGCGGGCTGACCTCGAAACCCACGCCTTGAGGCGACTTCAAGAAACCCAGTTCGGCTTGCAGCATGTCCTGGATCGAGGCGTCGAGGCGACCGGAAATCAGGTCCGCGTAGACCTGGTCCTGGTTGGCGTAGGCCTGGGTCTTCACCCCGGCCTTGTCCAGTATTTTCTTGGCGTAGGCCTCTTGAATAGTGCCCTGCTCGTAACCGACAGTCTTGCCCTTCAGGGAATCCGGGTCGGTGCTGAGGCTGGCGCCTTTCTTGAACACCAGCGCGGTCGGGCCGGAGAACAGCTCACTGGAGAAGTCGATAACCTTCTCGCGGGCGGGTGTCACGGTCATCGAGGAGATCACACCGTCGAACTTGTTGGCCTTCAGACCCGGAATCGTGCCGTCGAAATCGCTCTCGACCCATTTGCACTTGACCTTCAGCTCGGCGCAGATTGCATTGCCCAGATCGATATCGAAGCCTACCAGGCTGCCATCGGCAGCTTTGGATTCAAACGGCGCGTAGGACGGATCGACACCAAAACGCAGTTCCTTGTATTCCTTGGCCGTTGCCAGGCCTGCAGCCATGCACAACGTCAGCGCAGAGAGGGTCAGCAATGTTTTTTTCATTATTATTCAACTCCTGAAAACCACTAGGGCGCTTGTGCGCGCGGGTACTACTCCCGGAATGCACGCAACGCCTCCGACCCCGAACCCATCTCAAGCACATGCTTTAAGCAGTCCTGTACGTCGATGCCTGCCGGCAACTCCTACGCACAGACACTTACTTGTACGTACAAGCATATGCAATCAATCAGCCAACTCATCAACCATTGGCTGACTCACTCCGCACAAAACAAGATCAGAGGCTCTGGAATAAGGGTCTCAAGCGTCGAAAAGCGGTTTTCGAGAAGCACGGCAGCGCGTTCGCGACTGTTACCTCCATCGTGTTTCGCACCGAGTCAGTGCATTCGGTAACAACCAGAGGCACTGCACGGCGTGTAGAAATACCCCGCAATGGGCTAGCTCCGCGGCTGAAAAAGACTTACGACGCGCCAACCGATTCCGCTCGATGTACGAAATTTTTGAGCAGTGGAATAAAAAAGCGTGCCCGAAAATCCCTGAACTAAGCTGTCCACTTTGCGTAGGAGACCCAGAAACCGTGGCAACACCTCTCCCCAAGTCCCTGCTTTCAGAAGTGTTCCTGATTATTTAACGAAAGCTTTTCTTTGCAATATGGCGGTTTGCCTTGTTTGAACTACTTTCAAACAAGGAGAACGTCTTGCTGGTGCAAGTTGCATACGTTTTGTTCAGTGATCAATTAGCGGATTGGCATAAGGAACTACCACACTATGATCCTGGCCCGTTTGTTCCTGGCTTGCCCCCTGACTGCCGTCGGCTTGACCGGGCGTGCGAACCAGGCCTCCCGGCTCCCGTCTCCAGAAATATTTCTCACTCTCACCCCGTTTACCGAAGTCACTTCACCGGTCGGCCCGACCCGTGTCCGGGGCTCGGCTATGCACAGCACCCAGGAAAATCTACGTATTCAGCGAGGATGCACTTAATGAACTATCGTACCCTGCCCGCTTTCAAGCGAGTTTTCCATGGCCTGCTGTGGGTGGGCCTTAGTGTGGATGCCGCCCAGGCTGCGCCGAGCAATTGTGCGCAACTGGCCAACTTACCCGCCGTGTATGAAGTCGGCCAAGGGCTGCAGAGTGAGCTGCGCATGCCCGTCCCGGTGACGCAATTGGCGGTGGGCGACCCGAAAGTCGCCGACGTGCAAACCAGCAGCAGTAGCGCATTTATCCTCACGGGTATCGCCCCGGGGGCCACCAGCCTGATGGTCTGGACCGCCTGCTCCTCCACACCACGCCAAAGCATGATATTCGTCAAGGGCAAGGCGACCGCCGCACTGACCAGTGTGGCGACGGGACCTACCGACGACTCAATGTTGCCCAGCCAGGTCCAGACCGACATCCGCTTCGTTGAAGTCAGCCGCACCAAACTCAAGGAAGCCTCGGCCTCGATTTTCGGAGAACGCGGCAACTTCCTGTTCGGCTCGCCAAGAACCGTGCCCACCATCAACGGCATCGTCCAGCCCAGGCTGCCATTCAACAACGATTCGTTCAACCTCTCCTATCTCGGTGGCAAAACCCTGGTGATGATCAACGCCCTGGAAGGCAGCGGTTTCGCCTACACCCTGGCGCGGCCCAGCCTGGTCGCCTTGAGCGGACAGAGCGCAAGCTTTCTCGCCGGCGGTGAAGTGCCGATCCCAGTGCCCAGTTCGGGCAGCGACAACGTGTCCATCGAGTACAAGGAGTTCGGTATCCGCCTGACCCTGACCCCCACCATCATCGGGCGTGATCGCATCTCCCTGAAAGTGGCACCGGAAGTCAGTGAACTGGACTTCAGCAACGCCGTGCAGATCGCCGGGACCGCAGTGCCGGCGCTCACCATACGACGCACCGACACCAGCATCTCGCTGGCCGATGGCGAAAGCTTCGTCATCAGCGGCTTGATCAGCAGTCGCAACTCCTCTCAAGTGAACAAGTTTCCAGGACTGGGCGACATTCCGGTGCTCGGCGCGTTCTTCCGTGACAACGCCATCAACCGCGAAGAGCGCGAGCTGCTGATGATCGTTACGCCACACCTGGTCCAGCCGCTGGCCGCCAACGCGAAGCTGCCTTCGTTGCCAGGCGAGCAACTGCGCAACTACGATCCGAATTTCTACCGTATGTTCTTCCTGGAAAACGGCGACTTCGACAAACGCACCGGGTTATCGCAATGAGCCGGTGCCTGAATCGGTCTTTTCTCACCCTTCCCCGTCATGACAGTGACCTTGAGCGCCTGGCCGGCGAGCCGTATTACCGCTGGCCGAGCACTCAAGGGGGCATCGCCAGAGGACACTCGATGAAAGCAGTCATTGCACTAACGGCGAGCTTGATGCTCGCAGGGTGCGCCTCAAACGGCTTCTCTTCGAAACCCGCCAGTTGCGCCAAGCCCACCTCGGACCAGGAGTTGTCGCTGAATCTGGCCGAAGAGATGGCCAACGATGGCCGCCTGTATGCCAGCCTGGCGAACCTGGACGGGTTGCCGGATGACCTGGTCCAGGTTCGCCTGCGCAAGGCGCGGGTACTGCGCATGCTCGGCCGTAGCGAGGCCGGGCCGCTGTATCAGAGCCTGATCGGCACCTGCCTGACTGCTGAAGGAGAACATGGCCTGGGGCAACTGGCGGCTGCCCGCGGTGATTACGCAGTCGCCACAGCGCACCTTGAGCGCGCGGCGAAAATGGCCCCCACCGACGAGAAGATCCGCAATGACCTGGGGGTCGTCTACCTCAACCAACGGCGGATCGAGGAAGCACGCTTCGAGTTCATGACCGCCCTGGAGCTCAAGCAGGAAGATTCACCGGCAGCTTTGAACATGGTCACGCTGCTGATCTATCAGGATAAATGGAAGCAGGCCGCAGAACTCGCGACTCGCGCCAGCCTGACCTCCAGCCAGGTCTCGGAGGCTCACGCTCGCGCGGAAAAGCTCAAGGCCTCGGGTAAATCGACGGAACCCGCGCCCAATCGCGTAGCAGAGGCGGTCGGCGCCTCTACGGCGGCGATCAAGTAGACCCTACGAGGAACTGACATGAAGACCAAACGGTTGGCTCTGATGTGCATCACCTGCCTGTCCACGAGCGCCTGGGCGATTGATCCGGGCCCCTCATCCGTCCCGCAGCAAGGCACGGAACAATGGTTGCAACTGCAGATTCGTGGTGTATTGGCGTCCCCTAAACTGCAAGCCGCCTCGGCCACCGAACGTGACCTGGCCATGCAGCGCTGGCTCGATAGCTACACGTACAAGATTCCGGAGTTCTATGACCAGGATATGGCGGGAGACATTACCAGTGACTGAGTCACGCCAGAGGCACATCAGCCTCTGACGTCAGTCAATACAAGCGTATTCCAATGTTGTCCGGCCAACAGGCCGGGGCAACTTTTTGTGCTGGCTGAGCTTTACACCTTCAAGCTTCTTTCTCAGGAAAGTGCAATGGGAAGGGGTGCAACGCCCGGCCAGCGAGATGACTCGCTGACGTTTGAATTGTTGGTCGTTGATCAGGTCGAAAAAGGCGCGAAGCTCATAACGATAGCGGGTGAAATCCGAACACACCAAACCTCTATCGGCACTCGCAAGCCGCTCTCACTGATGCACGAGCAGCGCTAAAGACAAGAGTGCTCAGACCTGGATCCTTTGTTCGAGGTCTTGCGTGAGCACCGTGGCGAGTTCGCAGGAAGCGGGCCTGCCACCCGTGCTTGCGCCAGCCATCATCGCTTTCGCTGTCACCCCAACCAGCTGAAGACAAGCCTGCGGCAAGTGATCGCGACAGGCCCGGAGAATGCTGCGAGAGGCAATCACCCTTTACAACCTGGAGCGACCGCGCACGCCCTCAGCATACAAAACGCCCGATGCGGTGCATCGGGCGTCAAGGTGCAATGGCCGTAAGCTTGTTTCAGGACTGAAAGGGTAATGTGGGTCAGGTGCAGGGCCACAACGGCGACGGAATTGAATGCTCCCCTCGCCTGCTCCACCCCATGTTCCGATAGCACACCCCTCAAACAGCCACCAACGCCTGCCTCACATTTTCCCGAACGCCCTGAACACTCCGATCATGGCCGGCCCGATGGCGACCAGAAAGAAGCTTGGCCACAAGCAGAAGATCAGTGGGAAGATCAGCTTGGTGCCGATTTTCGCGCCCATCTCTTCGGCCGCCTGTGTACGACGGTCACGGAACTCGTCGGCATAGATGCGCAGAGTGTCAGCCACACTGGTACCAAAGCGAATACTCTGTGCCAACAGACTGACCAGGCCCTGGACATCCTCGAGCCCGGTACGCTCGGCCAGTTGTTTCAGCGCCTCGGTACTGGTCACCCCGGCACGGATTTGCGCGTTGACCAACGCCAGTTCCTCCGCCAGCTCAATCTGACTGACCGCCATCTCCTCGGCCACCCGTTCAATGGTTGTAGGCAGGGCCAGGCCCGATTCCACACACACCACCATCAGGTCCAGGGCATCCGGAAACGCAGCCCGCAAACGGGCTTGTCGCATCTGTTTGCGCTTGTTGACATAAAATGCCGGCACCAGCCATCCAATACCCGCCACCAAGAGCACCAGCAGCATACCCAGGGCCAGGGAGAGCCCGCTGATCAGCGGTAACACCAGCAGCGCAACACCGATCAGCACCAACGGCAGCAGCAAGCGCGCCGCCCAGTACATCTGCACCGCCGAAGTCGAGCGGTAGCCGGCATGTATCAACAGCATCTGGGTCGCGGAGGCCTTGGTCGATTCGGCCGAGCCAAAGCGTTGCCCCACCCGCTCCAGCAACAGTTGCAGGTTGCCCGGTGCCTCCTGCCCGGACACCACACCACCACGCTTGATCAGCGCCAGACGACGCTGCACCGGGTCTTGCAGACCGAGCAACAACAACGCCACGGTGACCACCGCCAGAATCGTACTGGCACCGATGGCACCAACGAACAACAGGCGCGCCAACTCCTCGTTACCCGTCACCCGACTGAACAACCCGAGCAAATAATCCATGATCTGTACCTCCCGGTAGCGACCGGCGCCTAAACCTGAATCCGGATGATTTTGCGTATCCAGAAAATCCCGATCAACATGGCGCAGAACGCGCCCATGATCAGCTTGTGGCCTATGGGGTCATTGAACAGCACCGGCATGTAGCTGGGACTTGTGAGCACAATCGCGATCGCCAGCACGAAGGGAATGGCCACCAGCACCCAGGCCGACATGCGCCCTTCGGCCGACAAGGTCTTGACCTTGCGCTGGAAGCGGAATCGCCCGCGGATCAGCCGGCTCAAACGCTCCAGCACTTCCGTCAGATTGCCGCCGGTTTCGCGATGGATGAGTATCGAGGTCACCAACATCATCACCGTCATGCTCGGCATACGCTCCAGCAGGCCGAGCATGGCCCGGCGCACATCATTGCCATAGTTGATGTCGGAAAAGGTCAGGCCGAACTCATGCGCCACCGGCCCCTTGTGTTCATCACCCACCAGCCGCAAGGTTTCATTGAACGGGTGCCCGGCGCGCAAGGCCCGGCACATGGCGTCCAGGGCATCGGGCAGGCCCTCCTCGAACGCCGCGAAACGCTTGCCACGGTCACGGGAAATCTTCAGCAGGGGCAGCCAGAACACCCCGAAGCAGACTGCCAATGCCATCCACCAGACCGAAGAGATCATCCACACCAGAATACCTGCGCCCCCCCCCAGCAACAGCCCGAACAGCAGCACCCGATAGGCCCGGTACTCGTGCCCGGACTGCTCGATCATCTGGGTGATGGACTCCATGAAGGGCAACTGCTCGAGCCAGGCCTCCATGGGCGACAAGCGTGTGAGGTACTTTTGCCGCAGCACCGTCTGCATGTTCGGCAGCTGGTTGACCTTCTCCAGTTCATGCAAACGGCCACGGATGCGCTTGCGCATCTTGCCGGCCTCGCCGAACACCGGCACCACCACCCCCTGGGACAGGAGGAACACGGCAATAAACACCATGCCGAGAAAGACCAGAATGAATTCACCGGGAATCTGGTTCATGACTGCCGTTCCTCCATCCATTCAGGCCTGAACATCGTCAGTGGCAGTTCGATACCGCGCTTGGCCAAGACATCGCGAAATGACGGGATCATGCCGCTGGGCCGGTACTCGCCAAGCACTTCGCCGTTTTCGCCCATGCCCTGACGGGCAAAGGAGAATATTTCGGTCATGGTAATGATCTCGCCTTCCATGCCGTTGATCTCTTGCACACTGACCAGCCGCCGCTTGCCGTCCTCCTGGCGCTCCAACTGGATCACCACATCAATGGCCGACGCAATCTGCTGACGCATGGCCTTGATCGGGAACGTGGCCCCCGTCATCGACACCATGTTCTCGATACGCCCCAATGCATCGCGCGCGGTATTGGCGTGGATCGTGGTCAACGAGCCATCGTGACCGGTGTTCATCGCCGTCAGCATGTCCAGCGCCTCGGCTCCCCGCACCTCGCCGATGACAATGCGGTCCGGGCGCATCCGCAGACTGTTGCGCACCAGTTCCCGTTGGCTCACCTCGCCCCGCCCTTCGATGTTCGAGGGACGGGTTTCCAGGCGTACCACGTGGGGCTGTTGCAGTTGCAGTTCGGCCGAGTCCTCGATCGTGACAATGCGCTCGTTCAGTGGAATGAAACTGGAGAGCACGTTGAGCATCGTGGTCTTGCCGCTGCCGGTCCCTCCGGAGATCAGCACGTTCAAGCGCCCACGGACAATCGCCTTGAGCAGCAAGGCAATGGCCGGGGTCAAAGTCCCGACCTGGATCAGGCTGTCCGTATTGAGCAGGTCCACGGCAAAGCGGCGAATCGACATGCTCGGACCGTCGATGGCCAGCGGCGGGATGATCGCGTTGACCCGCGAACCGTCCTTGAGCCGGGCGTCCACCAACGGCGAGGACTCATCGATACGCCGGCCCAGGCTGGAAACGATCCGGTCGATGATATTCAGCAAATGCTGATCGTCGCGAAAACGCACGTCAGTGCGCTGCAGCTTGCCGAAGCGTTCGACATAGACCGAGGCATGGCCATTGACCAGGATGTCCGACACACTGTGATCGGCCAGCAACGGCTCCAGCGGGCCAAGTCCCAGCACCTCGTCGGTGATCTGCTTGATGATCAACTGGCGGCTGGCGGAGCTTACCGGCGCGGAATGTTCATCGAGCAGGCGCTGGCAAATCTCGCGGATCTGGCGTGCGGCATCGGCCTGTTCAAGAGTATCCAGTAACGACAGGTCCATGACCTTGAGCAGTTGCTGATAGATCTTTTCCCGCCACTCGGCCTCCACCGTGGTGACCTGGCTTCGGGTCTCATAAACAATGTCCGGAGCTGCACGCTCCCACGCCATCAGTTCTGCAGCCGGGTCTTCCAGGTTTTCGTCCTGTTGCCCATGCAGCGAGGTGACCGGTTTGCCGGACTGTTTGCGCAAGCGATTACGAATGTCGTTGAGCATGATTCATCCCCTGAAAAGACGGTGGAAGGCGCGATTGAGCAAGCCCCGCTTGTTGCTTATCTGGACACCGACCAACTCGTCTGTCATCTGATTCAGCGCAACAGTGATCGGTGACCGTGGTGCACACAAACCCAATGGCACGCCAGTGTTCTGGCTCTGGCTGACCGCGTTGAAATCGTTAGGCAGTTTCAACAGATTCGCGCAGCGCAGCGCCTCGCCAATGTCCTTGACGCTGACGGCGGCGGACTTGTCAAAGCGATTGACCACCACCTGCAGGTTTTCGCCTCGTACCCCCAGGTCATCGCGCAGTATCCGCACCAGGGAACTGGCATCGCGCAAGTGGCTGACACTCTGCTGTGCCACCACAAACACACGATCCGCCTGCTCCAGTACTGAGCTGGTGAGGTGATCAATTTGCCGTGGCAGGTCGACCACCACCCAGTCATAACTGGTGCGCGCCAACTGCAACAGCGCATCGAGCTGGTCGGTATGGGCATCCTGCGGCAGGCATAGCTCGCCCGCCCGGCCACCCAGCACATGCAGGGTCGGGCTGAAGTGACTGCAGAACCCGCGAAGCGCCACCGCATCCAGGCCCTTGATCTGCTGCAACACCTCCAGGTGACTGTGCGACTGCTGCACATCCAGATAATGGGTCACGCTGCCAAATTGCAGGTCCAGGTCCAGCAGCAAGGTAGTGCCACCCCTGGTGCTGAGTTGCTGGGCCAGGTTGCAGGCCAGCAAGGTTGTGCCGGACCCGCCTTTGGCGCCCATTATCGCGACCAGTTTGCCCTCGCCCTCGTTGCCATCCCGAATCTCCATCACCAAGCGGTTCAGGGCCGCGACCAGTTCAGTCTCGACCAGCGGCTCCGGCAACACATCACGGGCGCCGGCCTGCATCGCCAAGCGCATTCCATCCTGCTCACTCAATGAGCCACACACCAGCATCGGCGGACGCTCATGGGCCGGGCGCTGTAGCAGCGCCGACAATTCCTCACGCCACAAATGGCTGACACGCACCAGCAACAGGTCGGGTAGGCGCTCCAGGCCATAGAGCGGGTCGACGTGGCCGTTGCTCACCAGCCGCGTGCTCACCTCAAGGCCGGGCAGACGCTGGCAGACGCTTTGCAGGTCACGCAACGACACGGCATCACGACTGCTGATCAGCAGGCGCAGCCCGGATTTGCCGGTCGCAGTGGAGAGCGGGATGTCCTTGGTACTCAGCATGGTGTGATCTCCCCTGAATCGGAGTGACGCCCGAGACTTTCGCGTGGCAAGGTCGCCCGGACCACGGGCAAGGTAATGGGCACGCCAAACCCGGGAATGAACAGATTGAACACGTAATTCTGCAAGCTCACCTGGACATAGCGAATGGCGCGAAAACCATTGACGCCGGTGGTATCGGAGGGATTGGCCACTTGAGCACCGTTCGCGTCCAGGTAGCTCAGGGTCAGGTTGGTGGTGTTCAGATTGCCGATCAGCTGGCTCGTGCCACTGTCGCTCGCCGCATTGAAGATCGCCCGCCGCAAGATGATCTCCTGCTGCTCAGGGGTAACAGCACACACCGCCGCCAGGCGCGTACCACGGCGCACGGCTTCATCGAGCGCATTGACCGTGAAGTACAGGCGACCCATTTCCACCACCGCGAACAGCAGCGTGAAGACCAGCAGGCCAACGAAAGCGAACTCAACGACATAGGTACCGCGCATCTGTTTGCGGTTCATCACAGTGCCCTCATGACGGTCGTGGCGACCAGCGGGATGCTCAGCGAAAACGCGTTGCCAAAGAAACCAGGCATCGACCCGACACAATTGCCAGCACCAATCACCGGACAAAAGTTGTAGGTGATGGTGACCCGCACATGGTCGGTACCCACGGCTGCGACAACCACATTGGCTGTCGTCAGCCCTGACAAGACCGCGGTCCCGGTCTGAACGGGCACGCCATACACCGCGACATTTTTCGTCTGGGTCGTCAGCGTACCGCCCAGCACCACGGCTCCGGCGGTCGAATTCCAGGCCTGGCCGGCAACAAAGCGGTCGGCATCACGGCTGGCCTGCAGCAGTACGTTGTACTGGTAGAGCATGCGACCGAACTCGCCGAGGGCCAGCAACAACAGCAGCAACAAAGGCAGGACTAGGGTGAACTCCACCAAGGCCAGGCCTTGCTGGTTCTGCGGTCGCTTGAAAGCGTGAAGTGCCATGACGCCTCCTAGGAATCAGTGCTCGGAGTACCGCTGCCGTTGAGGTAGGTTTTATACAGCTGGATGATCTGCGGACCGGAATCGGTCGACGGGTTAGGGCCAGCAACGTTGTCACCTTCACACTCTTGTACGAACTGTCCGAAGATCTCCGAGTCCTTCCCGCCGGCATCGAGTGGCTGCACCACGAAATAGCAGCCAAAGCCCAGGACGGGAATCGAGCTGGATCCCCCGTCTTTCCCGGTGCAGTTGCCAATCACGATTTTCAGCATTCGGCGCTCGAAGACCCCGCCGCTCTGACAGCCGCTGCCGCTGCCTGCCACACAGGCAGCAGTACTTGCGCGCCAGTCGTTGTAGTCCAGTATCCCGTTGCCGCCGGCGGAGAGGCTGCCATTGCTTGAGGTGACCGGTTGCCCCTGGTACTCCACCCTCGGCGGAGTGACGGCGTCGTTGTACTTCATTCCGGGTGTGCTGGAGCTGGTCACCAGGTCCGGTGGATAGTCCGAAGCGCTGACCGGTCCGTTGTAGATGCCAAAGCGGGTATTCATGCCCTGGGAGGTAGGGCCGACCTTGTTGCCCGGTGCCGTCTGGACATTGTCCCCGACATCGCGGCATATCGAGCCGCCTCCGGCCAGGTCCTCCCTGACCGTGCTGCCACCGGAACCGAAATCGAGCAGTTGGAAGTTGCCTGGGCCAATGGGTGAGCTATTGCCCGCAGCCGTCTTCAACACTTCCAGATCACCAAAGCGGTAACCCCAGAACATCCCCGCACTCGGGTCGTATTGCGTCGAGTCGCCGCACACCATCAATGGAGCGAGATCACAGGGGCTGGTAGGACTGGGGCCGGCGGTAGCAATCGCCGCTACGGCTTTATCTCCCACCCCCCCAGCACCCAATGCCTGGACAGCGCCCCAGAAAAAGCCTGTCAGCTGATAGTTCGGTACCGATACCCGAACATACTTGGCATCCGTCGGCCCTGGATAGGTAAACGGCCCATAGACACTGGCGGCCAATTCCACCACCGCAAAGGCGCCAGGATCACCGTCGACCGCCGCCTCCAACTCGTCGTTACCCACCGCAATGGCATTTTGCGTCAGCGTATTGAGCGCGGCGGTACGGGTCGTACTGGCGACATTGGTCCCGCCCGTCACTTGACTCAGGGTTTTGGCACCACTCAATGCAGCCGCATCCACGGCGTTCTGCAGGCGGGTCTTGTTCAGCAGCATGTGACCACCATCCAGCGCCAGGGCGGCCATCATGGTAATTGCCACCAGCGAAATCGCCATCAAGACGCTCACCGCGCCTTTCTGGCGCCTTGCCGTCGCCGTAAGCGACCGCTGAGTCTGGAGATTCATCATCAAGCCCTCGTTTACCGGTAGTGATCCGCCTCGGTGCGCCCTTAGTCAGATGCCCGGGCGCGCCCTGCGCTGTATCAACGTACGATGACGACCTTGGATTCAATTCCGCGGATAATGGTGACGTCTACTGGATGACTACGGCGCGTCACGGCTTTTGGCGCCGCCGCAACAGGAGGAGTGACCTGGGCCACGGCCGGCAACGGCGGAGTTGTAGCGGCGACTTTTTTATCGAGGTTCAGCGGGTTGCGCAGTGCCAGTTGCAACTTCCCTCCGGTCTGCGCCGTGACCAGAGTCTCGGCCTCGGTAGCCGACATCTCGAGCGTGACCGCACGCACCACGACCGGCTGGGTCTTGTCAGTCCCCGCGGTCTGATCCACCGCCAGCACCCGCAGGTTTTCGAGGATGGTCTTGGCAGGTGTGGTGCCGCCCGCATCCGCGTTTTTGGTCGCCAGCACATCGACCCGGTTACCCGGCAACAGGAACCCGCCCACCCCCACCACATCGTCCACCCGTACCGACACGGCACGCTTGTCAGGGGCAATCAACGACGCCAGGGTGCTGCCGCCCAAGTGCTCACTGACCCGTGCACCGCGCACGATGTCGCCGCGCAGGATGTCGAACGTGGCAATCTTGCCCAGCACCTTGTCGGTGGAGTCGAAGGCATCATCCGGTACCGTATCTATCGGCATGCGTACGGTCGAAATGTGCTGGGCTTCGACCAACTGCCCAAAAGGTATCTCCACCGTGGCGACCACCACACTTCGCAGATGATCGTCCGGGCTGGCATTGAGGCGCTTGCTCAGCCAGCTGTCGGCCATCCATGCGGCACCGAGGCCCAAGACCAGGGAAACGCCAATCAGGCTAAGAGTACGAGAGCTCATGTCTGTATCTCCTTATCAAAGAAAGTCGAGCTGGACGAAGTAGTTGTGCCAGGCCCACTCCAACTCTTGCGGGGACAGTGCTCCGGAACCGCCCATGTAGCGCTGGCGATCGAGCGCCATGTTCAGGAGGTCGCGGGGATGGCAAGGCACCAGGGGCATGCCTTCGCTTGCATACAGCCGCTGCAGCACATAGCGCAGCAGCAATGGATCATGACGAATGCCTAGGCGCTCGCTTTCCTGCTGCCAGATCCGTTCGTATTCCTCAGGCTTCAGGTAACCGAACTGCAGCTTGTAGCCAATGCGCCGCAGGAACGCCTCGTCGGCCAGCTCCAGGGGATTGAGGTTGGTGGAAAACACCAGGATCAGGTCAAAGGGCAGCTCGCAATGGCGCCCGCCGCCGAGGTTGATGAAATCGCGTTTTTCCTCCATCGGTACGATCCAGCGATTGAGCAGTTCGGCCGGCGCCATGCGCTGGCGTCCCATGTCGTCGATGATGAACAGGCCGTTACTGGCCTTGAGTTGCAAGGCGGCCTGATACTGGCGAGTGAAGGGGTCATAGCGCACATCCAGCTGCTCCATGCTCAACTCACCGCCAGTGATGACAATCGGACGCTTGCAGCACAGCAGTCGGCGATCGATGCCTTCGTTGAGCATCAGGTTGCCCTGTTGGCCTTTGTCATCCAGGCGTTGATGCACCTGGGGGTCATAGATCTCGATCACCGCCTCATTGATCGCAATGGCGTGAGGCACCCAGATCGCCTCGGCGAACAGGCGAATCAAGCGACTGCTGACATAGGTCTTGCCGGTACCTGCGGGACCATAAATCATGATCGCCCGCCCGGAGTTCATGGCCACGCCCAACTGATCGAGCATCCGGTCCGTGAGCACTACCCCCGCGAGGGCGGCGCGCATATCGTCGGCATTGATGCGACCGTGGTGAATGGTCTGCAACTTCAGTAGCGAGCGGTAGGAACTGACCGGGAAAGGAGCGGCACCGATGTAACCGCTACGGGACAAGGCATCGCGAGCGGCGCTGCGACCACGGTCGGTCAAGCCATAACGCAGCGATTGCCCACCCGTCTGGCCCAGCACCTCGACACGGCCGTCCTTGCGCAGAAAACCCAGGATCTCCTCCATGACGGCGCCGGTCAGCGCCAGGCGCTCCACCAACCGGGACATGTCCAGCACACCGGCGTCATACAAGTGCTTGCACACCAGTTCACCGAGAAAACTCTCTGCCAGGCCCGTGTCACGGATTGTGCAAGGCTGAGGTGCCAGGCGCTGTACCGCATCCCGTTCGCTGGGGTAGGCATCACTATCGACGATGACGTGCATGACTAAACTCCCAGTCCGCTGGCAAAGAGTTGCCAGTGAACGCTGTTCAAGGTTCCGAGCAAAATGGCGACGGAATAAGGAAAAGGTCTGCCCGCCACTTCATTCGAGGCCGGCGCCATATAGGCCTGTGCTTTGAGCATCAACCAGTAGCGGCCCAGGGTCTGTAACAACTGACCGCGAACCAGCACAATCAGGAAACCACAGACTCCGCCGGCTATCAGGCTGAACAAGGCAGCCCACAAGGCGTAGTGGACCGGTAAAAAGCTGCCGACCATGGCCATCAACTTGACGTCGCCGGCGGCCATGCCGCCCAGGGCGTACATGGGTAGAAACAGTGCAAAACAGATCAGCATACTCAACAGGCTGTAGCCCAATCCGCTTACACCGCCTGAATAGGTCTGACCGGCCAACCCCAGGGCAAGCCCCACCAGAATCAGCAGGTTGGGAATACGGTGGCGACGCAGGTCGCTCACCACCGCGATGCCCAGCAGCCCGATCAGCAACACAGTAGAAACCAGCAGTTCTGTGGACATCTCGTCTCTCCCGACCGGGAAGTTTCGTTAGCACGCTAAGTTGCTATTCATGACCTGCATACTGCCCGCCGCCGCGTACTCCACAGATCAGGCCATCCGCACCTTTGGTGAACTTCAGCAATAAAGCGCTAACGGTTTGCGGCATCATTTTGCATTCCTCGGACTCGTGGCTATACCAAGTCCGTAGGAAGAGAAAGTGCGAAGTCCATTGGGTTATCCGGCGGTGCTATTAGCGAAACGTTGCACCGGTTACTCCATGGACTTCGTCTTGCAGCCCCAACGTGCGAGATAGTTATTAGCACGCAACGTTGCCATTAGCGGCTTGACACAGCTCCGTGATCTGGGTTTCAACCGCTTCGCCTAAAAGAACGAACGCCGCGGCAACCAATACCGTAATCAACCCACCCGCCACCGCGTATTCCACAATGGTCAGGCCGTCCTCGTCCTTGGCAAACTTCAGAGCTGACATTTTCATTGTTTGCAGAGTCATGTTGTATTCCTCGGATTCGTAACTACATCGCTCAGAAAATCCATGGGCAGAGGTCGCGCGAAGTCCAGTGAGTTATTCAGTTGTGGACTTCGCAGCGCCTTCCCCCAACATGCGTGGTTGTTATTAGCACGCAACGTTACCGTTAACAGCCTGGCACAGCGCCGTGATCTGTGTTTCCACCGCTTCGCCCAAAAGAACGAACGCAGCGGCAACCAATACCGTAATCAACCCACCCGCCACCGCGTATTCCACAATGGTCAGACCATCTTCGTCTTTGGCGAATTTCAGTACCGAAGCCTTGATTGTTTGCAGAGTCATTTTGCCCACCTCATTTTCTCGAATGTTGTTCTTTCGGGGGACAGCACGTTTTGCACTGCCTGTTGCTACCCTAGTCAGGTCCCAGCCAAGCCGTTAGGAGTCTTTTGCACTTCGTTAGGACTTTTTTGCAGGCACTGCCAAATGCCGTGCACGCCGCTTACGAACGGACAGGGAGAATGGAAAAGGAGGAAAAGAATGGTTCGCGAATGTCACTGCCACTGATTCGCAAGCGACCAGCGGCGGATGCCGGGCGCAGCCAAAGTACGTAGCATCCGCCACCCGGCACTGGCGTTACGCCAACACACCGACACATAGCACCCATAGAACTAAATACTGATTCTCTTATCAGGATTTAGTCTGCGAAGTGATAACACATTGTCAATACTACTGAGCGTAGGGAGACGAACCTCAGAGCGAGAAATATGACGTCCAACGCGAGCAAGCGACCATCTCTGTTATGGTTCGATCTGACCCATGATCGGTCCACCCATGAACTCATCAACCAGTTCGTGGGGACTTGCGACTGCCGGCCGGCCAAAGACTCGATGTTTTCCATCGGGGAACAGGCCGACATGATCTGCATGCACTTCGATCGCCCCGATACGGCTGGCCTGCGGTTGTTGCTGGAAATCAAGCACACCCAGCCCAAGATTCCGATCACCATGTTCACCGTGCAGCACTCCGAAGAGCTGGCCGTATGGGCCATGCGCTCCAGTGTCTGGGAATACATGGTGCTGCCCCTCACCAGTACCGAGAAGAACCGTTACCTGAAGGCCCTGCTGCAGCTCTGTGAGTTGCGTCGCAACGGCCAGGGCAAGACGTCGCAGATTGACCATGCTCCGACGTTGCCTGGCAGCATCCGGCTGACGTCAGAACACCAGAAACACCAGGCACTGAACAACATACTGCTGTACATCGACCAGCATTTTACCGAGAACATAGACCAGAGGGACTTGGCAAAGCGCTTCGGCATGACCGCATTCCGCTTCAGCCGCCTGTTCAAGGAGGCCAACGGGCTTGGCTTCATGGATTATGTCTTGAACAAGCGCATGAACTACGCCAAGGATTTGCTCGACAACAGCCAGATGCCCATCACCACCATCGGCTATGAAGCCGGGTTCAAGGACCCATCCTACTTCGCGCGCGCCTTCAAGCAGTTCGCCAACTGCACACCCAGCGAATACCGCCAGGCACACCAGCTTAAGGTGCCGTGTGCAATAGAACCGACGCTCGATGCTGAAACCGCTCAAATACTCGACCAACTGATACACAGCCTTGGCAGCTGAACCGCCGCCAGCCTTCTGGCCACACAAAAAACGCGCACACAAAAACGCCGCTCAATGAGCGGCGTTTTTGTTGAATATGGAGCGGGAAACGAGACTCGAACTCGCGACCCCGACCTTGGCAAGGTCGTGCTCTACCAACTGAGCTATTCCCGCAATGGCGTCCCCTAGGGGACTCGAACCCCTGTTACCGCCGTGAAAGGGCGGTGTCCTAGGCCACTAGACGAAGGGGACAACGCTAACCGGAACATGGTTCCGGTGTCCAACAAAAACGCCGCTCAGGCAGCGGCGTTTTCGTTAAATATGGAGCGGGAAACGAGACTCGAACTCGCGACCCCGACCTTGGCAAGGTCGTGCTCTACCAACTGAGCTATTCCCGCAATGGCGTCCCCTAGGGGACTCGAACCCCTGTTACCGCCGTGAAAGGGCGGTGTCCTAGGCCACTAGACGAAGGGGACACGCTACCCGGAACACATGGTGTGTGTTCCAGTGTCCAGATCCGCATCCGAAGATTTGGCCCTGGTTTCACTCAGCACCGCCCGAAAGCACTGCTGTTTAAAATTGGAGCGGGAAACGAGACTCGAACTCGCGACCCCGACCTTGGCAAGGTCGTGCTCTACCAACTGAGCTATTCCCGCAATGGCGTCCCCTAGGGGACTCGAACCCCTGTTACCGCCGTGAAAGGGCGGTGTCCTAGGCCACTAGACGAAGGGGACACAGCTACAACTTCACTCCCTACCGCGTTGCGTTGTTCGCTTTCCGCTGTAAGTGGCGCGCATTCTATGGATGGATTGAGGGGTCGTCAACCCCCCGATATAAATTTATTTAAATCAATGACTTCGCGGCCCTTTCAGGGGCGATTCGGGCTTTTCGTCCGACCGGGCTTTGACGCCTATATTCTGTCACCCGCCAAGGCGCTATAGTCCTTTCCATAACGATACTGGCGATATGCATCCATCCTTGCGTTGCCTTTGCACGTAGCGCGATCGGCCGTTCCAGCCCGTCGCGGTGCCCTATCCGCCCCCAGGCTTAGCCACTACACTCGTACGCAAACCCAATAAAGAGGTCTTCACGGTGACACCACTCATGATCACCCTGCTAGTAATAGTCGGGATCGCACTATTGATCGCCATTGGCTACATGAACCATGTGGTGGAAAACAATAAACTGGAAAAGGCCCGCACCAAGGTCGAACTCAACGACCGCCTGCGCCGTTGTGGCGAAATTACCGAGACCTTCCCCGGGCAACTGATGACCCCGGCGCTCAAACTGCTGTTGACCCGGCTGGAGCTCAATGTCTGCCAGCGCATGCTGAACCTGGATAAATCCAGCACCAGCCTGAAAGCCCGTATCGATGAATTGACGGCCTTGGTCGCACAAGGCGAATCCATCCCGGTCAATAACCCGCCAGCGCCGATCCAGACCGAAGCCAAGGCCAAGGACGTACGCTTTCTGCTCGAGGCCCTGCATGGCCAGGTGACGCGGGCGGCCCACGATGGCTTCCTGCCGACCAACGAAGCCAAAGGCTGGATCCGCGAAATTCGCCATATTCTGGTGCTGCTGCACATCGAGTTCTTCAATAACCTCGGCCAGCACGCCTTGCAACAGGAACAACCCGGCCAGGCCCGCCTTGCGTTCGAGCGCGGCGTACAGTAC
This sequence comes from Pseudomonas sp. Irchel s3a18, assembly GCF_900187535.1. Classification (NCBI taxonomy): domain Bacteria; kingdom Pseudomonadati; phylum Pseudomonadota; class Gammaproteobacteria; order Pseudomonadales; family Pseudomonadaceae; genus Pseudomonas; species Pseudomonas sp. Irchel s3a18. The sequence continues at coordinate 39,007 of NZ_FYDV01000010.1, forward strand.
TTGCGCAAACAACCGGATCCTCAGGTTTACAGCGAACAGCTGCAGTACCTGGAGAAGCTCCTGGCCCGCGCCAACTCCATGGTGCTGACCAACATCGCACCGGTTGAAGGCGAGGTGAACGAATTGACCGAGGGCCTCAAGGAAGTCGAGGCCGATGCGGACTGGAAGAAGAAGGCCATTTACGACTGATTGCGCCGCACCGCGAACAACCCCCTGCATTACCTGCGCCTGAAGGGATTCACCGACAGGCGCATGGGATCTTGAGCCTCTCCCCCCGCGCTATAACCTGAAATGCCCCACCATCCCCTTCAGCTCACCCCCCAACTGCGCCAGTTCGATGCTTGACGCGGCATTGCCTTGCATGGCCACCGAGGACTGATCGGCACTGGCCCGAATGCTGGTCACGCTGCGGTTGATCTCTTCAGCCACCGAACTCTGTTGCTCGGCGGCCGCCGCAATCTGCTGGTTCATCTGCTGGATCAGCGATACCGCCGCGGCGATGCTGCCCAGCGCGCTTTCGGTCTGCAACGCATCACTGACCGCGAGCTTGACCAGCTCGCCGCTACTCTGGATCTGCAGCACCGACGCCTGCGCGGCCGCGCGCAAGGCACTCACCAGTTGCTCGATTTCCTCGGTCGATTGCTGGGTGCGCTTGGCCAATGCCCGAACTTCATCCGCCACCACGGCAAAGCCCCTGCCCTGCTCCCCCGCCCGCGCCGCTTCGATCGCTGCGTTGAGCGCCAGCAGGTTGGTTTGCTCGGCGACGCTCTTGATGACACCGAGCACGGTGCCAATGTTCTGGATTTGTGCACTGAGGCTCTCGATGCTGGCGCTGGCCGAACCCGCCGAGTCGGCCAGCTGTTCGATCCGCTGCATGCTCTGGCGGACCACCTGCTGACCGGTTTCGACCTTGCCATCGGCCGTTTGCGCCGCCAGTGCCGCCTCCTCGGCGTTACGCGCCACGTCGTGTACGGTGGCCGTCATCTGGTTCATCGCGGTGGCGACTTGATCGGTCTCTTCCTTCTGGCTGCTGACTTCAAGATTGGTCTGCTCGGTCACGGCTGACAACGACTGCGCGGAGCTCGCCAGTTGCTCGATGCCCGCCTGCAACCCGCTGACGATCTGGCTCAACCCGGCCCCCATGGTCTGCATCGCCTGCATCAACTGGCCGATTTCATCACGACGCGTCACCTGCACCGTGGCGCTCAGGTCGCCCGCGGCGATTTGCTCGGCCACGCGAATCACGCTGCGCAGAGGCGCAACGATCAGTCGGGTAATGAACCACGCGGCAATCACCCCAACCAACAATGCCAATGCCGAAGACGCAATGATCAGCAGCGCGTTGTTCTTGAGCTCCACCTGCATCGCCTGGTCCTGCCCGCGATAGGCTTGATCGACCCGCTGCACGACTTCATCCGCGCGCTGATGCAACCGCTGATACACCTGCCTCTCCTGGGCCAGCAAGCCGGTGTACTCGGTGAGCTTCTCGCTGAAACTGGCGATATGTCCGGCCACTTCACTGAGCACCGTCTGATAACCCCCATCCTTGACCGCGCCCTTCAGCGTTTGCGCCTGGGCCAGCGCCTGGTCGGCCTGCTCGATCCTGCCCTGCCCGGCACCGTCCTCGCTGGCCTTGCGACTCTGGTCGAGGCGTAGCCGCGCTTCGTTCATCGCCTGCAGCATCAGCTTCGACACCTGGCTGACCTGATTGGCCTGCTCGATAAACCCGGCGCCGTCCTTACCCGCGGTCTCCTTGAGTGTATAGGCGCCATCATCGGCAAGCCCTGCCTGCAACACATCAAGGTTATTGGCCACGCTGGAGACCGACCAACTGGCCATTTCCAGCGCCAGGTCCTTGGCCGAGGCCAGCTCGACAAATTCGTCGAAAGCCTTGCGGTAGGCACCCAGGGATTGCTCGACCTCATTCATCAGCGCCGTATTGGCCGCTGACTGAGCCTTGAGCTGGCCTGCAAGAACGATCAGCGCATCGACACCTTCATGCAAGGCATCGACAGTTTTCGAGTCGCCGTGCAAGGCGTACTCCTGCTCCAGCAGACGGACCTGGAGCAAGCCGCTGTTGAGCGACGACATCTGCTTGAGGCCATCGAAGCGTTGACTGATGGTGTGCAAGGACCAGACACCGATGGCAGCCACCAGCGTCGTCAACAGCAAAACCTGCATAAACCCCAGACCCAGTTTCTTTGCCATACCCAGGTTGGCAAAACGTCCTTGCACGCCCGAAATCATTGCTCGCAACCCCCGTCAGTGGCCAATGGCGACGCGGCCATTGTCTGTTGACGCAGAGTCGCAACGGCCCCCCCCCAAGCACAAGTCTCTGGCGCCGCAATAATGGCAAAAAGCTACGTACTGGTCGCTTTCAGAACGCTTGAGGTCGATCTGGTAATGCGCAGGCCCGAAAGAAAGCCAGTGCCCGTGAGTCGCCGGCATAGGCCACATTGATGCGCAACCAATCACTGGCCCGGCCAGCCGGGCTGTACGCGGTCGTGGACGACAGCGAGACCCCCAAACGCTCGGCGAGCGTACGTACCCGGGCCGGGTCACACGCCTTGGGTCGTGCCCAGAGGTACAGGCCGCCGGCGGGTTTGCCGAAGACCTCCCACTCGACCTCTTCCAGCGCCTGCAACGCGGCGCTCATGTCGCGTTTCAGGCGCTGACGCTGACGCTGCACCAGCTTGCGGTAAGCGCCATTAGCCAGCAGACAAGCCAGCACCGACTCACAAAACCGCGAAACACCCAGGCTGCTGATCATCTTGACCTGTGCCAGGCGCGCGATCCTTTCAGCGCTGGCCACCACGTAACCAACCCGCAACGAACTGCTGAGTGTTTTCGAAAAACTACCGACGTACACCACTCGCCCACCGGTATCCAGCGCGGCAAGACAGGTGCCCGTGCGCTCCTGAAAGTCAGCATAAACGTCGTCCTCGACAATGATCAGCCCATGACGCCCGGCCATTTCCAGCACCCGCTGCGCCACGTCGCGAGTCAGGCAACTGCCCGTCGGGTTGTGAAACTGACTGTTGATGAACAGGGCCCGTGGCGCGTGCCCATCCAGCAACCGTTCCAGCACTTGGGTATCAGGCCCGCACGGGGTTCGCGGAACCTCCAGCAAGCGAACACCCCATAACCTGAGTTGCTCGAACAGATTCGAATAACCGGGACTTTCCACCACGACACAATCACCGGGCTTGAGCAGGACCCGGATAATCAGATCGAGCCCTTGGGTAGCGCCTGCGGTCGTCAGCACCTGTTGCTCCTCGACAGCGATTGCCTGCTGCTTCAGACGTTTGACGATCTGTTGGCGCAAGGCTGGCAAGCCATGGGAGGTGCTGTAATTGAACAGTCCGGCCATGTCGGTGCCGGCCACCTGGCGAATGGCATAACGGAGGTCATCGCTCTCCCGCCAGCTTTCGGGCATGCCACCGCGCCCGAGCGGCAAGCTGTCCAAGGGGCCCTCACCTGCCGTACCACTGCCTGCGAGGCCCAACTCGGCAGCGCTACCGTGGGACACGGGCCGAGGCGCCGCGACAAAAAATGCCGAACCTTGACGCGAGGCGAGCACGCCCTGGGCAACCATGCGCTCATACGCCTCAACAACACTGGACTGGCTGAGCAGGTTATCCCGGGCCAGCTTCCGGATAGACGGCAAACGCGTTCCAGGTTCAACGCGACTATGGCGAATCCAGCCCACGAGGGCGTCAACGATTTGCTGTACCACGGGCACCAGCGCCTGGCGATCGATTCTCAACTCCATGAGAGCCCCACTCCAACTGTTTGATGGCATGTCCGAAAAACAGTTAAGCACAGGGCCCCTCACGTCGATGTGCGACAACGCCGCCAACACATGAGCTTCTAACTCTTTGAAACACAAACCGCAGCCACATTGCGAACACCGCCCCTTGTAGGAGCGAGCATGCTCGCGATGAACTCAAGAGCAATGCGTTTAATCAGAAAGTACGCATTATCGTTAACGTCCATCGCGAGCTTGCTCGCTCCTACAAGGGACGGTGATCTCGTCCAACCCTCAGAACGCCGTTACACCACCATCGACCGCCAGTGAATGGCCGGTGGTAAACGCTGCACCGTCGCTGCACAGGTACAACACTGCACTGGCGATTTCCTCCACCGTGCCAATGCGCCCTACCGGGTGCATGGCGGCGGCGAAGTCAGCCTTCTTCGGATCGGCTTCATAGGCGCGGCGGAACATATCAGTGTCGATCACCGCGGGGCACACCGCGTTCACCCGGATTTTTTTCTTCGCGTACTCGATGGCGGCTGATTTGGTCAGGCCGATCACCGCATGCTTGGAAGCCGCGTAGATACTCATTTTCGGCGCAGCCCCAAGACCAGCCACCGAAGCAGTGTTGACGATGCCCCCGCCCCCTTGGGCGAGCATCAGTGGCAGTTGGTACTTCATGCACAACCAGACGCCCTTGACGTTGACGCCCATGATTGCATCGAACTCATCGAGGGTGCCCTCCGCCAGCCTGCCCTTTTCGATCTCGATCCCGGCATTGTTGAAGGCATAATCGAGGCGGCCATAAGTGTTCACTGCCTGGGCCATCAGGTTTTGCACGTCACTTTCCAGGGTCACGTTGCAGCGCACGAACACCGCCTCACCACCGGCCGCACGGATCAGCTCGACGGTGCCTTCACCGCCCGCCACATCGAGGTCCGCGACGACTACTTTCAATCCCTCGGCGGCAAATGCCTGGGCGGTCGCACGGCCAATACCGGCCGCCGCACCTGTCACCAACGCTACCTGGCCGGAAAATCTCATGCTCATTGTTATGTCCTCGAAAGATGGGCGTGATCGCGCGGCCCCAGTCTAGCCACCCCGCCCCGTAACGCGGCACCACTATCAGAAGGCCGGTTGATTGCTCATGAGTGACAGTGATGAACCTCCGCGCCTGACTATCACTCCACTGGATCGACCTGTATTCGCTGCGTCGGCAAACCTTGCGACAACGGCCACGAGGGTCTATCAATCAGACTTCATCCACCCTTGAGTGCCCGCCATGACTGCCCAGACCAACCGTCAATTCCTGCTCGCCAAACGCCCGGTGGGGGCCGCGACCCGCGAGACCTTTACCTATCAGCAAGTTCCGGTCGGGGAACCGGCGGCCGGTCAGATCCTGGTCAAGAACGAATACCTGTCGCTGGACCCGGCCATGCGTGGCTGGATGAACGAAGGCAAATCCTACATCCCGCCCGTGGGCATCGGCGAGGTCATGCGTGCCTTGGGTGTGGGCCAGGTCATCGCCTCCAACCACCCGGGCTTTGCCGTGGGTGACTATGTGAACGGCGCGCTGGGTGTGCAGGACTACTTCGTCGGCGAGCCCCGTGGTTTCTACAAGGTCGATCCGAAACTGGCGCCCTTGCCGCGCTATTTGTCGGCGTTGGGCATGACCGGCATGACGGCCTACTTCGCCCTGCTGGACGTTGGCGCACCGAGGGCCGGGGATACCGTGGTGCTGTCGGGTGCCGCCGGTGCCGTTGGCAGCATTGCCGGGCAGATTGCCAAGCTCAAAGGCTGCCGCGTGGTGGGTATCGCCGGTGGTGCGGACAAGTGTAAGTTCCTGATCGACGAACTGGGCTTTGACGGTGCCATCGACTACAAGAACGAAGACGTGCTCGCCGGCCTCAAGCGCGAATGCCCGAAAGGCGTGGACGTGTATTTCGACAACGTTGGCGGCGACATCCTCGACGCGGTACTCAGCCGCTTGAACCTCAAGGCCCGCGTAGTGATCTGTGGCGCCATCAGTCAGTACAACAACAAAGAAGCGGTCAAGGGCCCGGCCAACTACCTGTCGCTGTTGGTCAACCGTGCGCGCATGGAAGGCTTCGTGGTGATGGACTACGCCGCGCAGTTCGCGGCCGCCGGGCAGGAAATGGCCGGCTGGATGACCAAGGGGCAGCTCAAGAGCAAGGAAGATATCGTCGACGGGCTGGAGACGTTCCCGGAAACGCTGATGAAATTGTTCAGCGGAGAGAACTTTGGCAAGTTGGTGCTGAAGGTTTAACGCGCTACCTGGCGACGGCAAGATCCTGTGGGAAGGCGCGTGCTCACTCCCACAGGATCTTCAGTGCTTGATCAGGCCAGTTCGGCGACGACCGCCGCCAATGCCTTGGCCGGATCGGCCGCCTGGCTGATCGGACGGCCGATCACCAGATAATCGGAACCGGCGTCCAGCGCCTGACGCGGGGTCAGGATGCGGCGCTGGTCGTCCTGGGCGCTGCCCGCCGGACGAATCCCCGGGGTCACCAGTTGCAGCGACGGGTGAGCCGACTTCAGGGCCTGGGCTTCCAGCGCCGAGCACACCAGGCCGTCCATCCCGGCCTTTTCCGCCAAAGCGGCCAGGCGCAGCACCTGCTCTTGTGGCTCGATGTCCAGGCCGATCCCGGCCAGGTCTTCACGCTCCATGCTGGTCAGCACGGTCACACCGATCAGCAACGGCTTTGGACCGCTGCGCTGGTCCAGCACTTCACGGCAGGCCGCCATCATGCGCAGGCCGCCGGAGCAGTGGACGTTGACCATCCACACGCCCATTTCCGCAGCCGCCTTGACGGCCATGGCCGTGGTGTTGGGAATGTCGTGGAACTTGAGGTCCAGAAACACTTCAAAACCCTTGTCGCGCAGGGTCCCGACGATTTCCGAAGCACAGCTGGTAAACAGCTCTTTACCGACTTTGACCCGGCACAGTTTCGGGTCCAACTGGTCGGCCAGCTTCAGTGCGGCGTCACGGGTAGGGAAATCCAGGGCGACGATGATAGGAGTCTGGCAGGCGGACATGAGTGGGCTCTCAGGCAAGTCGAAATCGGCGCGCATTGTAGCGGAACACGAGCCCGTCCGGGACCCGATGATCAGTAAATCATCATCAACGGCGTCATTGGGTGGATAAAAACCCGGCATACACGCCATTTGCGTCGGGCCCGGCATGGGGGGCCCGACAGCAAAAATCGGTTATTCGCGCTTTTCTTCAACCCGCCCCTGACTCTTGCTCCAGTCGATCAACAGACTGTAGGCCACCGCCAACAGGGTCGGGCCGACAAACAGGCCGATAAAACCGAAGGCTATCAAGCCGCCGAACACCCCGAGCAGAACGATCACCAGCGGCAGGTTGCCACCACGGCTGATCAGGTACGGTTTGAGCACATTGTCGACACCGCTGATGATGAACGTGCCCCAGATACCGAGGAACACCGCCATACCATAATCGCCCTTCCACACCAGCCAGGCCGTGGCGGGAATCCACACCAACGGCGGCCCCATGGGAATCAGGCTGAGCAGGAACGTGACGATGCCCAGCACCAGCGCCCCCGGCACACCGGCAATCAGGAAGCCGATCAAGGCCAGGACGGCTTGGGCGGCGGCCGTGCCGATGACCCCGTTGACCACCCGCTGCACGGTACCGGCCACCAGCGAGATGTAGTAGCCGGCACGATCACCGATCAGGCGTTCCAGCAGGCGATGGACGAACATCGCCAGGCGTGGACCATCCCGATAGAAAAAGAACACGAAGACGATGCTCAAGGCCAGTTCAAGGATACCGCCACCGATCTGCGCACTGCGCGCCAGCAACCAGTTGCCGACCTGCCCCAGGTAGGGCTTGACCGACAGCATCAGCGCCGCACCCTGCTGGTCGATGCTGTTCCAGATCCCCACCAGCCGTTCGCCGACCAGGGGCACACCGCCCAGCCACGCCGGCGCTTCGGGCAAGCCATCGACCTGCACATCCTTGAACAGCGCGGTTGCGTCGCGCACATGGTCCACCAGGTTGAACCCCAGCCACACCAGCGGCACCGCCACCAGCACCATCCAGCCCAGCGTCAGCACGCCCGCCGCGAGGGATTCACGACCATTGAGCCAGCGGGTCAGAAGACGCATCAGCGGCCAACTGGCGAACGCCAGCACCGCGCCCCAGAACAGCGCCGACCAGAAGGGCGCCATCACCCAGAAGCTGGCACCGAACAACACCAAAAGCAGGATCTGCACCAATAGCCGATCATTATTGAGCATGAAGAATCTCGAACAGGGTCAATCGACAAGGAGGCAGGCGAACGGCCGACAGCGCGCTCGCCTGCCACAAGCTTAACGCAGAAGCTCAAGCCGCAGGCCTGGCGTTTCCACTGTGCCAAGTTCCAGGCGCGCGGTACGCACGCCCTGATCGACCAGCGCCTGGCGCCAGGCTTCGGCATTAGCCCCGGACAAGCTGATGCGTAACGTGGTGTCCAGATTCAGCCCACGGGACAACAAGGTCAACCAGGCCGTTTGTGGGTCGCCGTTCAGGCGTGGCAGATCCAGCACTCCCGTGTCCTTGAGTTGACGCAACAAGGTGGCGGAGGTCGGCAACAGGTCGCCCAATGGCGCACTGGCTTCGAACTGCTCGACATGCAGGTACGCCCGGCGATTGCCACGGGTGATGCTGTAGAGTGCCACCAGCGAATTGTCCTGGGGCGGCGCCAGACGCAACAGCAGGTAAGCCTGTGCGTTATCGACGCCGTAGAGCTTGGCGTTGCCAAAGACCTCATTGGCCCACAGGCTGCTTTCGCCACAATCACGGGCCTGGCACCAGAACAACAACTCGGCGCCCTGCTTCTGCAAGGCTTCGCGGGCTGCGGTAAAGGCCGAGAGGGACGAATGCTCCGGCGGCAGTTCGTAGGTCACCGAGGTCATGTGCCCACGGGCATTGACCTGCCCGTCGAAACGCAACTGGCCACTGATTTTGCGGATCGAACCCATTGGGTAAATCCGCTCGAGCTCAGCCGCCGGTCGGTAGTCGACAATCTGCGCATCCACCATCCGGGGCACCCCTGGTAGATCCTGGCTGCCGGGAACATCGGCGGCGACCACCAGCGCACTGAAACACCCTGCCGCAAGCCAGCAGGCAACACTCATGCTTTTCAAACTGGAAGGCACTCTCATCGGATCAGCATGGCCTGGGCGCCCTTGATGACGCTGGCGTCGTCAACGCGTTGCGGCACCAGCAAACCACGCTGCACGGCCGGGCGTTGCGCCATCGCCGCCATCCAGCGCTGCAGGGCGGACAAGCCTTCGACCGGGACCCCGGACCATTCATGGCCACGGACCCACGGGTAGGTCGCGATATCGGCAATGCTGTAGGCGTCGGCCAGGAATTCGACGGACTCCAGGCGGGTGTCGAGCACTTCATACAAGCGCCGGGTTTCATGCTGATAGCGGTCGATGGCGCCCTGCAGTTTTTCCGGAAAGTAGCGAAAAAACACATTGGCCTGGCCCTGCATCGGACCGATGCCGCCCATTTGAAACATCAGCCACTGGATCACCACCGAGCGCCCTTTCGGGTCCTTGGGCAGCAGTTGCCCACTCAGTTCAGCCAGATAGATGAGAATCGCGCCGGATTCGAACACGGCGAAATCCCCATTGGCGCGGTCGACAATCGCCGGAATCCGGCCATTGGGATTGATCTTGAGAAACTCGGGTGCCTTTTGTTCCTTCTTGTCGAAACTCAAGGCATGCACCGTGTAGGGCATGTCGAGTTCTTCGAGCACGATAGAGACCTTGTGGCCATTAGGGGTCGCAGCGGTGTAGAGATCTATCATGGTTGTCTCCCATTTCAACCCGCCCAGCCTCGACAGTTGCCCCGCGCAAGTCAAGGAATGGCGAAAAACCGATTGAAACAGTCTGCAACAAGGGTGGCGCCGGCCTCGTCATTCAGGTGCAAATGATGGCCACCCGGCAGCTGTTCTCGGCTAAAGGGTAGACGTTCCAGCAACGGAGCATGCCTGGCCAGCATCCCGTCAGCCGCCACCACCAGGTGCGCGGGGCATTGGATGCGTTGAACGAAGGACATGGCCTGTTCATCCGACAGGCGCAGCGGGGACGCCAGCGTCAGGCGGCTGTCGGTGCGCCAGGTGTAACCGCCGGGAACGGGCATCAACCCCCGTTGCGCCAGCAGTTCGGCCGCTTCGCGACTGACCGCCACCAGGCCTTTCATGCGCACTTCCACGGCCCGCTCCAGGGTGCTGTAGACCGGTTTGCTCTTGTGTTGCAGGTCCAGTTGCGCCTGCAGCGCCATGCCCATGCGTTCGGCGGCATTGTCGTGGGGGGTGGTGGGTGGAATCACCCCATCGATCAACGCCAGGTGCGTCACGCGCTCAGGCAACGCACCGGCCAGCACCACCGAGACTATCGCCCCCAGGGAGTGACCCAGCAGCGCAAAACGCTTCCAGCCCAGTTGTTCGGCAACCTGCAGCACATCGTGCGCGTAATCCCACAGGGCATAACCGGCGCCCAATGGCCGATGCCCGGAATGCCCATGACCGGCCATGTCCAGGGCAACAATCCGCAAGCCCTCAAGCTTGGGCGCCAGCCGTGCAAAGCTGTTGGCGTTGTCCAGCCAGCCGTGCAGGGCAATCACCGGCAGACCGTCTTCGGGCCCGAACAGATGGGCCGCCAACTCGATATGCGGCAGGCTCAGGCGAACCTCTTCGACGCTGCTCACGCGCAGCTCCGCTCGCTGCGGCCTTCCCAGCGGGTGAACAGGTCCTTGAGCAGCGCGGCCGTGTCCTGTGGGCGCTCCAGCGGAAACATATGACCACCGGGCATGGTCAGCGACTCACCTTGAGGCAGGCGTCCGACGGAGCTTGCGTGATGGCGCATGACCACCTTGCTCTGGCGGCCACGCACCACGGCCAGCGGCACTTTCAACTGGCGGGTGCGCCCCGGGCTGGTATGCGGCACGCCACGGTAGATACTGATCTCGGTGGCCGGATCAAAGCGCAACCGCAGACGATCACCGACCTTGTGCAGGCCGTGCTGCAGATAGGCGTCAAAGCATTCCGGGTCAAAGCCGCGAAACAGGGTCTTGCCAGCGAAGTAGCGACGCGCCGACTCCAGGTCGGCAAACTCTTCGCGGCGCCCCAGGGTACGCCCCGCCGGGGTCAGTCGATCGATAAAGCCAAAGCGCTTGGCCGCGCGAATGACCCACTGATCCGTGCGGGTCAGCACAGGGGAATCGAGCATCACCACGCCGCGATACAACTGCGGGCAACGCAGGGCGGCGTGCAGGTGCAGCACCCCGCCGAAGGAGTGCCCGACACCCCACACAGGCCCGGCTTGCTGTTCCAGGTGATGAATCAGCTCATCCACCAGGTTGTACCAGTTGTCGTCCGCCGGAAACCTGGGGTCATGGGCATGCTGCTGCAGATGCGCGACCTGATACTCCGGCGCCAGCGCGGCAAACAACTTGCCGTAAGTGCCTGAAGGAAAGCCATTGGCATGGGTGAAAAAAATCTGCTGCGGCATAACGGCGTGTCCATAAACAAAATCAGGTGTTGATTGTCCGCAAGACGCGATCCTGCGGCAATGACTGTAACTGCCATGAATGATGACAGTCAGGCCAATTGCACGGTGGACTCTGTGGCGAGGGAGCTTGCTCCCTCGTCACATGGAATGCTGATGTATCTCAACGAGCTGGTGGCGCCTCACCCAGCGGCACCACCGCCATGGTCAGGCGCGACACGCAACTGACCTTGCCTTCATCGCCGCTCAAGCGAATGTCCCAGACATGGGTGGTACGGCCGATGTGGATCGCCCTGGCGACCGCCGTCACCCTTCCGCTGCGCAGGCCGCGCAAGTGGTTGGCGTTGATTTCCAGGCCCACGCAGTAGTACTTGCTGGGGTCCAGGCACAGGAAACTGGCCATCGAGCCCACGGTTTCAGCCAGGACCACCGAGGCGCCGCCGTGCAACAAGCCAAAGGGCTGATGGGTACGGTGATCGACGGCCATGCTGGCGGTCAGTGACTCGTCATCAAAGGCTTCGAAGCGTATATCCAGCACTTCGCCAATGGTGTTCTTCTGAGTCTCGTTCAAGTGTTCAATGTTGGGAAGGGTCCGCCACAGGCTCATCACTACGTCCTTTGTTGTTGGTGTTGTCGCGGTCAATCCTGCCACAGGACCGCCTCGCTGCGCGCACTCCACTCTTCAAACCGGGCGCCATAAGCCGCTTCGATCACGTTGCGCTTGATCTTCAGGGTCGGGGTCAGGAAGCCGTTTTCCACCGCCCAGTTATCCTTGACCACCACCAGCTGGCGCAGGCGCTCATGCTTATCGAGGGCACCATTGACCTCCTGCAACAAGCTTTCCAGGCTTGACTGCAACGCCGCACGCGCGGCACTGGCGGCGTCCTGCAAGCCCACCGCCGACAGCACGCACAACCCCAGTGGCGCACTCAGTCCATCACCGACCACACAGACCTGCTCGATGCGCGAATGCACCGCCAGGCGGTTTTCGATCGGTGCCGGCGCCACGTACTTGCCCTTGCTGGTCTTGAAGATCTCCTTGAGCCGCCCGGTCAGGCGCAGATAGCCCTCGGCGTCCTGCTCGCCCTTGTCGCCGGTGCGCAGGAAGCCGTCCTCCGTGAGGGTCTCGGCGGTCTTCTGCGGCTCCTTGAAATAACCCAGCATGGTCGCGCCGCTGCGCACCAGTACCTCGCCGGATTCATCGATGCGAACGTCCACCTCCGGGCAAGGCTTGCCGATCCAGCCGGGTCGGTTCTGGCCCGGCAGGGAAATATGGGAGTACCCGCAGCTTTCGGTCATGCCGTAGACCTCCAGCACGTCCAGCCCAAGGCGCTTGTACCAGTGCAGCAAGGCCAGCGGCACCGGCGCGGCACCCGACAGGGCAATGCGCAAGGCATCCAGGCCAAGTCCGGCGAGCACCTTGTGCCCGATCCGCTTGCCGATGATTGGCAGGCCCAGGAGAAAATCCAGGCGCTTGGCCGGTATCTTGCTGTACACCCCCATCTGGAACCGGGTCCAGATGCGCGGCACACCAAACAATGCGGTGGGCCGTGCGCGCTGCAAGTCGGCAAGGAAGGTGTCGAGGCTTTCGGCAAAGAACACCGTTTGCCCGGTATAGATGGACGCCAGCTCGACAAACATCCGCTCGGCGACATGGCACAGGGGCAAGTACGACAACAATCGGTCCGACTCATTCAGGTTGAACAGCTGCGTGCCATGAGTGGTCGCAAACCCCAGGGTGCCAAAGCTGTGCATCACCCCCTTGGGCAGGCCGGTGGTGCCGGAGGTATAGATGATAGTCGCCAGCTCATCGGCACCTGGCGTCGGGTTGTCCTGGATCGGTGAGCTGCGCTGCAGATCCGCCCAACTGTAGTCGAACGCCCCCGCGGGACACAGCGGCAGGCTGATGGTGGGAAGCTCGGCCTTGACGCCCCTGGACATGCCCGGCCAGTCGTCGAGCTTGCCAATGAACGCCAGTGCCGCTTCCGAGTGCTCGAGCACCTGGGCCACCGAGTCGGCCGTCAGGTTGGGGTACAGCGGAACGGAAACATGCCCGGCCATCCAGATCGCCAGGTCGGCAATGATCCAGTGCGCGCAGTTTTTCGAAATCAGGGCAATGTGACTGCCCCTGGGCAATTCGCGGGCGCGTAGCCAGTGGGCGGCACACCGCGCCTGGTGCCCGACGTCAGCCCAGGTCAGGGTTTCCACCTGTCCGCCGCCCACGGGCTGCACCAGGAAGCGCTGATGAGGATGGCGAGCTTCACGCTCGTAGAACACTTGCAGCGGCAAACGAAAAGCGGCGGACATAGAAGACGCTCCTTTTTGTTCGAGATGGCGGCAAGCGTAGACCAACCAAGCGGTTGCTTGGTTATCTATTTGCAAAAAAGATCAATGCGAAATCTGCCCTGCCTGTCGATACCGTTTTGCCCGCGAAACAGATACGACAAGACATCAGGCTCACCACAGCGAAGCGTTCGCGGGCAAGTCTTGCTCGAACAAAAGCAGACTTACGGGTAATGCCAGTCAGTCAAGGAGACGAGGCGCATGTGTAGGAGCGAGCTAGCTCGCGATGGACGTTAACGATAACGCGTGCTTTCTGATTGAACGCGTTGCTCTTGAGTTCATCGCGAGCGCTCGAGCGTCGACCGGCTGCTCCTACAAGGGGCGGCTCTCGCTTAACTGGCCAGCAGGCTTACGGGTGCTTGACGCTGTTGAGCGTCATCGCCCCCGCCAGTGGGTAATCGGCTTCAAGCTCGGCCAGGCTGGCGGTGTGCATCGGTTGCGGTGCACGCAAGTGGCCGTGCTGCAACAAGCCGATCAGGTTGCCCACCAACGGCTGATGGCTGACCAGCAGGATGTTGTCCGCATAGTCGAGGTGGCCGGCGACCGCCAACGGATTATTGTCCGACGTCAGCCAGGGCACGGTGAGAATCTGCGGCTCGAACCCCAATGCCTCGCGCACCAGTTGCGCCGTCTGCTGGGCGCGGACATAGGGGCTGGCGATGATGGCGTGCAGCGGCTGGCCGATCAGGTGCGCGGCACTACGCAGCACCTCTTCGCGACCCAGCGCAGTCAGCTCCCGTTCGGCATCGCTGCGGGCGTAGGGCTCGGCCTGGCCGTGACGCAACACCCAGAGCTTCATAGCTTCGGCTCCTCGTCCCGGGTCGGGTGCGGCGCCGGAGCCACAGCATGCGGGGCCTCGCCTTCAGGCGTGCGCGGGGTTGGCCAATCGGCGAACGGCCAGGGTTTCTGGTCGCTATGGAAGCTGCCGAAGCGGCCGATCTGCGCCAGGAACTGGCTGAGGCTGTCACCGAAGTTCATCAGGCTGGCACTCGGGGCACCGTAGATCAGCCGATAGATCAACTGCACCAGCACCACGGCGCCGAGGATAAACTGCGCCACCTGCCAGACCAGCACATAGACCAGCATCCACAGCACACGCAACAGGATGGATTCGTACTTGGCTTCTGCTTTTGGATCGCTCATGTCTTGCTCCCAGTCCCTGTAAATTGAGTGCTCAGTTGAAACCGCTGGTGGAGATAAAGTCGACATCGGTTTTCGGTTCGCCGCGCATCAGCAGTTCAATCACCTGCTCCAGCGTGCGCCCTTCAAATAGAATGGCATGCAGCCCCGCGACCAACGGCATATAGACCCCTACTTCCTGGGCCTTGGCCTTGAGCACCTTGAGGGTATTGACGCCCTCGGCGACTTCACCCAGGCGGGTCACCGCCTCTTCCAGGCTCAAGCCCTGACCGAGGGCAAAACCGACCTGATAGTTACGGCTCTTGGGCGACGAACAGGTCACGATCAGATCGCCCACCCCGGCCAGCCCCAGGAAGGTCATCGGGTTGGCACCCTGGTTCACGGCAAAGCGCGTCATTTCCGCCAGCGCGCGCGTGATCAGCATGCTCTTGGTATTTTCGCCCATGCCCAGCGCGACCGCCATGCCGGCAATGATGGCGTAAACGTTTTTCAGCGCCCCGCCCAGTTCGACACCAAAGCGGTCGGCGCTGGCGTAGACGCGGAAGGTACGACCGTGCAGCGCCGCCTGTACACGCTGGCAAAGCGCTTCGTCTTCACTGGCAACCACCGTGGCCGTCAGCGCATGCTCGGCCACTTCACGTGCCAGGTTAGGCCCGGACAACACGCCAATCCGCGCTTGTGGAGCGATCTCCTGAAGGATCTCGCTCATCAGCTTGAAGGTGTGGGCTTCGATGCCCTTGGTCAGGCTCACCAGCAGCTTGCCACTCAGTCGCTCGGCATGAGGGGCGAGCACCGCGCGCAGGGCACTGGACGGCAGCGCGACGAAGCACAGGTCGCACTCGGTCAGGGTGGCCAGCAAATCGGTGACCGGCTCCACGGCCGGATGCACCTTGATACCCTTGAGGTAGCGAGGGTTTTCGCGATTGACACGAATGGCCTCCGCCTGCTCGGGATCTCGCATCCATTGCCGCACCTGGTGACCGTTTTCGGCCAGCAGATTAGCCACAGCGGTACCAAAACTTCCGCCTCCCAGGACCGCAATCGGGCGCTGTTCAGTCATATTCAATCCATTCATCCAAACCAGTGGCGATGTCCGCATTATACGGAGCGGTCCACCATCGGCCAGCCCCTGCGACAATTACCAGCATTTGTAGGAAGGTTGAGAATAAAACCCAGGAAAACGCCAGCATCGTGACTGGAAAACCCAACCGGCTCGGTTAACATGCGCGACATCTAAACGCTATCAAGGCTGCACCGTGTCTGTTGGCCCCACTCACCTACGCCCCTCGCTGGCACTGGCACTGATCTTCAGCGACGTGCTGCTGGCCGATGACCTGTTCCTCGACAATGCGCAGCTGCCGCAAGTGCTGACCGCCACTCGCCTCAAACAGTCGCCGGCCGCCGTACCGGGCAGCATGACCGTGCTCGACAGCGAACTGATCAAGACCAGCGGGGCCCGGGACATCAGCGAACTGCTCAGGCTGGTACCGGGGATGATGGTCGGCAATATCAGCGGCAACCAGGCGGTGGTGAACTACCACGGTAGCAATGCCGATGGCGCACGACGCATGCAAGTGCTGATCGACGGCCGCTCGGTGTACCGCGCAGGCCTGGCGACGGTGGACTGGAGCGACATTCCGGTAGCCATGGAGGACATCGAGCGCATCGAAGTCTTCCGTGGGCCGAACACGGTCAGCTACGGTGCCAATGCGCTGATGGCGGTGGTCAACATCATCACCCGCGCCCCATCGGCCAGTCATGGCACGCGACTGAAGGTCACCCGGGGTGAGCGCGGCATCGACGACTGGTACGCCAGCCAGGGCACCGGCTGGGAAACCGGCGACCTGCGCCTGTCGCTGTCCGGCCAGCAGGATGACGGTTTCGATTCGGACCGCCAGGGTGACGATTACCGCGACAGTCGACGCCTGAACCGCTTCAACCTGGCCGTCAGTCAAACCCTCGACGAGCAACAGAGCATTGACTGGCAGCTCAACGCCAAAGATGGCAGCAACCAGCGGCCCTATACCTACCGCCCGGTATTTTCCGGGATTACCGCTGCCGGCAATAACTCCGACGTAACCGCCAAGGACTACGCCGGCTCATTGCGCTGGAATTTGGACATCAACCCCGATCACAGCCTGTATATTCAGGGCTCGGCACAGCACTGGGATCGCCAGCAAACCTGGCGAGCCTGCGACGCCGAGGTGTCGTTCAGTCCGCAGCTCACTGCCCTCTGGCAGCTCAACCCCAACTACGCCGAACAACTGGCGCGGCACATGCAAAGCTATACCGGTCCAGGCGCACCCAGCGGCACGCCAGCGGAACAGGCACTGGGCAATCAAGTGCTTGAGCAGTGGAAAGCGGGCGCCAGTCAGACCGTCTGCGGCGACATAGACCAAAGCTCCCGGGAATCGCGTTACGACCTTGAGCTGCAGGACACCCTGAGCCTGTCCGATAGCCTGCGACTGGTCAGCGGCATGAACTATCGTTACGACCGGGCCGACTCCGAGACGTACTTCAATGGCACCCTCGATGACACGACCTGGCGAGGGTTCGGCCAGCTGGAGTGGCGTGCCACTGAACACTGGCTGCTTCAGGGCGGCGCCATGTACGAAAACTCCCGGCTGATCGGTGACTCCCTGACCCCTCGGGTGGCGATCAATTACCTGATCAATCCACGCCATGGCCTGCGCGCGGTGTACTCCGAAGCCGTCCGCTCCCCGGACATGTTCGAGAACAACGTCAACTGGAGCTATCAGGTGACCGCGCTCAACCCCGGAGCCTATGGCCGGAGCAGCGCCCGATACTTCGTCAAGACCCGCGGCCCCGGCGACCTCGAACAGGAACACATGCGCTCACGAGAACTGGGCTATAACGGCTTTTTCGTGGACTGGGGACTGAACGCCGATATAAAGCTGTTCCACGATGAAATCACCGGCATGATCAGTGAACCGCTGCGCAACAACCAATACATCGCCAGCAACGCCAACTCCGCACGCTTCAGCGGCACGGAGGCCCAGCTGGACTGGCACCTGGGCGTTGCCGACCGGTTGCGCCTGACGTATGCCTATGTCGACGCCCAGGCCAGCAACCCCCAGGATGAACAACTGACTGCGCGCAACAGTGGTTCGGCCGGCTGGCTGCGCAACTGGGGCAACGACTGGAACAGCGCACTGTTCTACTACGGTGATGACGCGCTCAACGGCTACCGCTTCGAGCGCGTCGACACACGGATTGCCAAACGCCTCAGCCTGGGCAAGGCCAGCCTGGAACTGGCCGGTGTCCTCCAGCAACGCCTCGACAATCAACCGACCACTGTTGCCGACAACAACTATGACTCACGCCAGGTGCTCTATTTCAGCGCCGAGCTGGTGTTCTGACATGGCCGACATTCGCAACCGGTTCCGTCTCTTGAGCAGCCTTCGCCCCTGGGCCATCCTGCTGTTTTCCTGCCTGATAGCCCTGCCCGTGCGGGCGGCCGATGTGCTGTTGACCGCCGCCGACGACACGCCTGGCATGCAAGCCTTCACCCATGCCCTGGCCGGGCAGCGGCCCAAGGACCAGGTGCGCTTTGTCCCGCTGAGCGAACTGCCCCCACCGTCGCGCATCCCCAGCAGTACACGCCTTATTCTGCTGGACCTGGCCGCCCTGGACTGGCGCCTGCAAGACAGCCAGGGACCGCCGACACTGGTGTTGCGCGTCAGCCGCCTGCAGGCCAATCAACGTGTGGGCGACACCCGACCGCTGCACCTGAGCCTGCTCTGGAGCGACCCACCCTTGAGCCGACAGCTGCGCCTGACCCGTAACCTGTTGCCGCAAGCCAGGCGCGTGGGCGTGCTGTATGGAAAAAACAGCGAATTCCTGCTCAAGGAACTGCATCAGGCAGCCCACCAACTGTCGCTGGAAATCGTCAGCGAGCGCTGGGACAACACCAATGACAGCAGGCCCCTGCAGACATTGCTCAGCAACAGCGATGTATTGCTGGGGCTCGACGACCCGGACCTGTATAACCCGAAAACGGCCAAGAACCTGCTGCTCAGCAGCTATGGCCAACAGCTTGCCCTGATCGGCCCCAACGCCGGCTTCGTCAAGGCCGGCAGCCTGGCCAGCACCTACAGCGACCAGAGCGACTGGCTGGCGGTCCTTGGCGACTTGCTTGACCGGGCACCGGTCAGTTGGCCGCGCAGCCTCTACCCGAATCGCTTCAAGGTCGCCAACAATCCGCAAGTCACACGCTCCCTGGGGATCGGACAGATAGACCCCACTGAGGTTGCAACGCAGCTGGCCGAAGGAGAACACCTTCCATGACGTTCCGTCGCCATTGGGGCATCAATACCCGCACCCAGGTCATCAGCCTTGGCCCGGCGCTGCTGCTGACCCTGCTGCTGATCAGCTTCTTTACCTTCGTACGGATCCAGGACCTGCGCCAGGAGCTCAACCACACCGGGCAACTGATCGCCAACCAACTGGCCCCGGCCACCGAGTACGGGGTGATTTCCGGCAACCGGGAAGTACTCGAAAGCCTGATGAAAGCGACCCTGGCCACCCCTCACGTACGCTTTTTGCAAGTACAGGACAGCGCCAACAATGTGCTGGTGTACGTCGAGCAACCCGATGCCAGCAAAGGGCGCCCACAACAGGTCGAGGTGTTCCAGGCCCCGGTGCGTTTGCAACGGATCCGGCTCAACAATGACTTCCTGCAAGGCTCGCCCCCCACCCCGGGCACTTCCGAAGATTATCTGGGGCGGGTGATTGTCGGCATGTCCAACGATGCCTTCAGCCAGCGGCAAAAGGAGATCGTGTTCAAGGCCGGGATCCTGGCGCTGTTTGCCCTGCTCTTCACTTTTCTACTGGCACGCCGTCTGGCCGCCAGCCTATCGGAGCCAATCAGCGCCATGGGCAACGCCGTCAAGGCGATCCAGCAAGGCGACTACCAGAGGCCACTGCCGATCGTCGACGACGCCGAACTGGGCAGCCTGTCACGCCATATCAACAACCTTGCCGATGGCCTGGAGCAGGCCAGCCGCGAACAGCATCAGGCCATGGCGCAACTGATCCAGACGCGCGAAGAAGCGGAAAAGGCCAACAGCGCCAAGTCCGACTTCCTGGCAATGATGAGCCATGAGTTGCGCACCCCCATGAACGGCGTGCTGGGCATGTTGCAGCTGCTGGAGACCACCGAGATGACGGCAGAGCAAACCGAGTACGCCGCACTGGCATCGGAGTCCACCGAACACCTGCTCAAGGTCATCAACGACATCCTCGACTTCTCACGCATCGAGCGCTCGGCACTGGAGCTGGAACACATCCCGTTCAACCTCGCCGAGCTGATCGGCAGCTGCGCCCAGGCCTTCGCCCACAGCGCCGCTCAGCGCGGCTTGAGCCTTGAACTGAAGTTTCCCGACGGCATGCAGGCCTTGCAGGTCGCAGGCGATCCGACCCGAATTCGGCAAATTCTGGTCAATCTGATCGGCAATGCGCTGAAGTTCACCGAACAAGGGCAGATCACCATCGAACCCCAATGGCAATCGCTGGACCACGAACTGCTGTGGTTCACCTGCTCGGTACGTGACAGCGGGATTGGTATCGCGGCCGAGAGTCTGGAACTGATGTTCAACGCCTTCCAGCAGGCCGACAGTTCCATCTCCCGGCGATACGGCGGAACCGGCCTGGGCTTGCCGATCGCTCGTACGCTGGCCGAGCGGATGGGCGGCACATTGCGCGCGCAAAGCGAGGAAGGACAAGGTTCGGTGTTTACCCTGGAAGTGCCGCTGGCCCTGTCCCGCCAGACATTACCGGTGCCGGTGCCACGCACGCCTGCGGGCAACCATCACGGTGAGGGGCGCAATGTGCTGCTGGTGGAGGACAACCCGGTCAACCTCACCGTCATCGAAGCCATGCTGCGCAGCCTGGGGTTTACCGTCAGTATCGCCACCGACGGCGCGCAGGCCGTACACAGCGCCGAAAACCAGGCGTTCGAGGCCATCCTGATGGATTGTCGGCTGCCAACGCTCGACGGTTACGAAGCCACCCGGCAAATCCGCCAACTGCCCGGCTGCGGCGAGCTACCGATCATCGCCTTGACCGCCAATGCCTTGCAGGGTGACCGTGAAGCCTGCTTGTCGGCGGGAATGAACGATTACCTGGCCAAGCCGTTCAAACGCACTGATCTGCAACAAATTCTGCAGCGTTGGGTACAGTAGTGCAGTGCTTTCGACCATCTGCGACTGGCGTGAAAGGCGAAAGTGCGGCAGTCTTAGGCACCTGCACAGGCTCGATTTTGGGCTTGAATAATAATTTCAGTGCACAAGTGTACATTCATGTCCCTTGTGCTGTGACTTTCACTACAACGCAATAGTCTATGAGTAGGCTGCCAGCTCAAGGCACGATTGCTTTGACTGGCCGGGAAGATTTGCCCCACCTGCCACATGGGACTATTGAGGAGCTCGCATGACCAAACAACACGCCTTTACCCGGGAAGACCTGCTGCGCTGCAGTCGCGGTGAGCTGTTCGGCCCAGGTAACGCGCAACTGCCCGCCCCGAACATGCTGATGGTAGATCGCATCACCCTGATCAGTGAAGAAGGCGGCAAGTACGGCAAAGGTGAATTGGTCGCCGAGCTGGATATCACTCCGGACCTGTGGTTCTTCGGCTGCCACTTCGAAGGTGACCCGGTGATGCCAGGCTGCCTGGGCCTCGATGCCATGTGGCAACTGGTCGGCTTCTTCCTCGGCTGGCAAGGCCTGCCTGGCCGTGGCCGGGCCCTGGGTTCGGGCGAAGTGAAATTCTTTGGCCAGGTACTGCCGACGGCCAAGAAAGTCACCTATAACATTCATATCAAGCGCGTCCTCAAAGGCAAGCTGAACCTGGCCATCGCCGACGGTTCGGTGACTGTCGACGGTCGCGAAATCTACACCGCCGAAGGCCTCCGGGTCGGCGTGTTCACCTCCACTGACAACTTCTAAGGGTTATTCGCATGCGCCGCGTCGTTATCACTGGTCTGGGCATTGTTTCGTGCCTGGGCAATGACAAAGAGACCGTCTCCGCTAACCTGCGTGCAAGCCGCCCTGGCATCCGGTTCAACCCGGAATATGCCGAAATGGGTCTGCGTAGCCAGGTTTCCGGCTCCATTGACCTGCCACTCGAAGAGCTGATCGATCGCAAGATCTATCGCTTCGTCGGCCACGCGGCGGCTTACGCCTACCTGGCCATGAAAGACGCCATCGCTGACTCCGGCCTGACCGAAGAGCAAGTGTCCAACCCGCGTACCGGCCTGATCGCCGGCTCCGGTGGCGCATCGACCCTGAACCAGATGGAAGCGCTGGATATCCTGCGCGAAAAAGGCGTCAAGCGCGTCGGCCCATACCGCGTTACGCGGACCATGAGCAGCACGGTTTCCGCTTGCCTGGCCACTCCATTCAAGATCAAGGGCCTGAACTACTCCATCGCTTCTGCCTGCGCCACCAGTGCTCACTGCATCGGTACCGCCATGGAACAGATCCAGATGGGCAAGCAGGACATCGTGTTCGCCGGCGGCGGTGAAGAAGAACACTGGAGCCAGTCGTTCCTGTTCGACGCCATGGGCGCACTGTCCAGCCAGTACAACGAGACCCCGGAGAAGGCCTCCCGTGCCTACGACGCCAAGCGTGATGGTTTCGTCATCGCCGGCGGTGGCGGCATGGTCGTGGTCGAGGAGCTGGAGCACGCTCTGGCCCGTGGCGCGAAGATCTACGCGGAAATCGTCGGCTACGGCGCGACGTCCGATGGCTACGACATGGTCGCGCCAAGCGGCGAAGGCGCCATCCGCTGCATGCAGATGGCCATGTCCACCGTCGACGCTCCGATCGACTACCTGAACACCCACGGCACCTCGACTCCGGTCGGCGACGTCATGGAAATGAAAGGTGTGCGTGAAGTGTTCGGCGACAAGGCCCCGGCCATCAGCTCCACCAAGAGCCTGTCGGGTCACTCCCTGGGCGCCGCCGGCGTTCACGAAGCGATCTACTGCATGCTGATGATGGAAGGCAACTTCATGGCAGGTTCGGCCAACATCGACGAACTGGATCCGGAAGTGGCAGACATGCCAATCCTGACCAAGACCCGTGAAGACGTGGCCTTCAACACCGTGATGAGCAACAGCTTCGGCTTCGGTGGCACCAATGCCACCCTGGTACTGAAGCGCTGGCAGGGCAAGTAATACCCCGCCACAACGCCGCACATGAAAACGCCCCGACTGGTTCGGGGCGTTTTTTATTGTCTTGGATTTATCACTGACACCCTGACGGCGCTGAATTACCCCTCATGGAGGCAGGCTACGGTCGAACCGGATATCGACTTCAGCGAACCGTGAAGCGCTGCTGGGTCAACAGGCGGTCCCCCTGAAACACCATGAAGCGCCACTCTCCAGGCACGACTTCGTGGTTTTCCGTGAACTCGTAGGCCATCACGTCCTGTGGCGCGCCAGGCACCAGTTTTTGCGTCACTTCGAATTTGTCGTGGCGCGCACCGTCCGCCGTCCGAATGCCCGGGGTGAAGTACAGCAGGGTCAGCGGCTGCCCTTCGGCCACTTTGCCCACCAACTGATAACGCATACCGAACTTGGTGCCGAGTTTGGCTGGCACGGTTTCGGTCTGCCGGATCGACTCATTGCTGCGACGCAGTACGCGCTCACCCGATTGCAGTTCGGCCGAAGGCCCTTCAAACACGCCATATTCCACCGGACCTTCAACGCGGACTTCAGCGCTGGCCAAGCCACTGATCAACATCAGCGCCGCCAATGCGCTTAAACGGGTGAGGGACATATCACGCTCCTTGATTGAGATGAGCGCGAGGGTATGACGCCGGGGTGACAGACTGATGACAAAGTGCGGCACACCTCCCCCCGGCTAACGCCCCTGGGCCCTGGCCGCCAGGAAAGTGGAACGCCTCGGTCGCTGGATGCTCTATAACTGCAAGGTCTTTTCCCCCCCCCACTGATCAAGAGGCTAGCCATGACCGTTATCGTCAACACTGAATCCAGCGAAGGTTTTCGTCACAGCGTCCAGATCGATGACCATCAACTCTTTGCCGATGTCCCCGTGTCCGCGGGGGGCGAAGGCTCGGCGCCCGAGCCACACGATTACTTCGACGCCGCCCTGGGAGCCTGCAAGGCCCTGACCCTCAAGCTGTACGCCCAGAAGAAAGGCATCCCGCTGACCGGCGTCACGGTCGAGGTCAAACACGACAACAGCCAGGAACAGGCAGGGCAATATGCCCTGCACGTCAAACTCACCCTCAAGGGCGTACTCACCGACGCCCAGCGCAACGAACTGCATCGGGTTGCCGACCGCTGCCCGATCCACAAGCTGATGACCACCAGCGAAGTGAGCATCGAAACCCACCTGTCCGAAGGTCCATTCAGCCAATAGCGGCACACCCGGGCTGTGCGGGTTATGCTCAGCGGCATCATTCGTACAGCCTGGAATGCCATATGAACGCTCCACTCGTCATCCGCCCGCGCGCCGAAGACGTCGAAGGCCAGCCGATCCTGCGCCCGCTGCCTTCGGCCAGATGCCGAAGCGTCGGGCCTTTCGTATTCTTCGATCACATGCTCGAAACGACCTATCCGACCGGCCGCGGCATGAACATCCGCCAGCACCCGCACATCGGCCTGTCCACCCTCACCTACCTGTTCGAAGGCGAACTGCTGCACAAGGACAGCCTGGGATCGGAGCAGCTCGTCAAACCGGGTGACGTCAGCTGGATGACCGCCGGCAGCGGGATCGCCCATGTCGAGCGCACGCCCGAAGCACTATGGGGGACCGATTTCACACTGCACGGCCTGCAAATCTGGCTGGCATCGCCCAAGGAACACGAACAAGGCCCCGGCCACTACAGCCACCACCCCGCCGCGAGCCTGCCCATGAGCGACAACCTCGGGGTGAAGATCCGGATGATTGCCGGAACGGGCTTTTGCCTGGAGTCACCGGTGCCAGTACTCTCGCCGACACTGTACGCCGAGCTTGAACTGCAAACCGCAACAACCCTGCTGATCCCCACCAAACATGAAGAACGCGCGCTCTACGTACTCTCTGGTGACGCACAGCTCAATGGCGAACCCGTTCAGCCACTCTCGTTGGTGGTGCTGCCAGCGGGCGAAGAAATGAGCCTGTTCGCCGAAAGCGACTGCCACGCCGTATTGCTAGGCGGAGCGCCACTGGACGGGCCACGGCGGATCAACTGGAACTTCGTCGCCAGCAACCCGGCGGCGATCGATGAAGCACGTCGACGCTGGGCAGCCGGGGACTGGCCAACCGTCCCGGGCGAGAATGAACGGATCGAACTGCCAAGTGGCCGAGGCTGAAATCACCACCGGCAAACCCGAGCGCAATGGTCGTCGGACGGACAAATCCACAACCACCAGAAAGCCCCACCCCTCTCCGAAAGTTCAGGCTTTTGGCTTTGCTTTGCTCTCCAACCACTCAACAGGCCGAGCGTTAGCTCGCCTGCCGCTCTTGATCTTGCTTTGGCTTTGGCTTTGGCTTTGGCTTTTGATCTTGACCCACCCGCCCCATCGGCAGGCCGAGCGCAGGCGTTCATCAGGGGAATGGCGCGCAGCGCCCCTCGACGAAGTCGAGGACATCACATGGAGGTCGAGCGAAGCCGACCGGAGGGCGATGCCCCCTGAGGAATGCCGAAGCGAGGGAACCCCGAGCCTCGGCGAGGGGCCGAACGCTCGGGGCGAAGCCTTTTGGTTACTTTTTGGCGTCTGAAAAAGTGACCCGCCGTAAGGGCGGAACCATCAGTAGCCGCTACCGCAGCAACGGATATGTACACCACCAAAAGATAGACCACCTCCACCGACAAGCCAGCTCAAAAAGCCGGCCTGCCAGCGAAGAATCAGTCACCCCTTGAACACTTCGTCCAACAGGTTATGCATCGAAGTAAACGCACGACCGGCGACCTTCGCGTCATACATCATCATCCCCGGCACATTCGCATGGGGATCCGTAAAGGAATGCACCGCCCCACCATAACTCAACAACTGCCAATCCACGCCTGCAGCATTCATCTCAGCCTCGAATGCCGGCAACTGCTCCTTGGGCACCAATGGATCGGCGGCTCCATGCAACACCAGCACCGACCCCTTGATGTTTTTCGCATCGTTGACGTTCGGCGTATCGAGGGTACCGTGGAACGACACAGCCGCCTTCACTGGCGCGCCGGTACGAGCGAACTCCAATGCGCAGCAACCGCCAAAGCAGAAGCCGAACGTGGCCAGCTTCGACGTATCGACCGCCGCCTCGCCCTGGCTCTGCAGCTGTTCGAATGCCGCTTGCATCCGCTTGCGCAGCAATGGGCGGTCATTCTTCAGCGGCATCATCGCCGCGCCAGCTTCATCGTTGTTCTGCGGGCGAACCGCTTGGCCGTAGAGGTCCGCGATCAACACCACGTAGCCCTTGGACGCGACGGATTTGGCGATCTCCTCGGCACCGGCGCCGACCCCCATCCAGTTCGGCGCCATCAACAGGCCCGGACGCGGACCCGAATGACTGGCATCGAACGCCAGACGACTTTCATAAGACTTGCCATCAATCTGATAGACCACGGAACGCACAGTGATTTGACTCATGACTCACTCCCGTAAAGAAACGCCAGAATGAAAAAACCCGCCGAAGCAGCAATGCTGTTCAGTTAAGCGAACGCCAACCTTTGTAGGAGCGAGCGCGCTCGCGATGAACTCAAGAACTACGTGGTTACTCAAAAAGTACGCGTAATCGTTAACGTCCATCGCGAGCTAGCTCGCTCCTACAATTGCGACCTCATCACCTTAACTGAACAGCATTGCGCCGAAGCGGGTTTTTCTACAACGCGGTTAAACCGACAGTTCAACCAGCAACTTGTTCAGCCGGCGCACATAGGCGGCCGGGTCTTTCAAGCTGTCGCCGGCAGCCAGGGCCGCCTGATCGAAGAGGATGTGCGACAGGTCGCCAAAACGCTCTTCGCTCTGCTCACCGTCGAGCTTCTCGATCAGCGGGTGAGCCGGGTTGAATTCGAAGATCGGCTTGGAGTCCGGCACTTTCTGACCGCTGGCTTCCAGGATCTGACGCATCTGCAAGCCCAGGTCCTGCTCACCGATGGCCAGAATCGCCGGGGAGTCGGTCAGACGGTGGGAAACCCGCACTTCGGCAACGTTGTCACCCAGCGCTGTCTTGATCCGCTCAACCAGACCTTCCTTGGACTTGGCGACTTCTTCCGCGGCTTTCTTGTCCTCTTCCGAGTCCAGGTTGCCCAGATCCAGGTCACCGCGTGCCACGTCGACAAAGCTCTTGCCGTCGAAGTCGCTGAGGTAGCTCATCAGCCACTCGTCGATACGGTCGGTCAGCAGCAGCACTTCGATGCCTTTCTTGCGGAAGACTTCCAGGTGCGGGCTGTTCTTGACCTGTGCGTAGGTTTCACCGGTGAGGTAGTAGATCTTGTCCTGACCTTCCTTGGCGCGAGCCAGGTAGTCAGCCAGGCCTACAACCTGCTCGCCGTCGGTGCCCTGAGTGGAGGCAAAACGCAGCAGGCCAGCGATTTTTTCCTTGTTGGCGAAATCTTCAGCCGGGCCTTCTTTCATGACCTGACCGAAGTTTTTCCAGAAGCCCTTGTATTGCTCAGGCTCGTTCTTCGCCAGTTTTTCCAGCATGTCCAGCACGCGCTTGGTCAGCGCCGACTTCATCGAATCGATGATCGGGTCTTTCTGCAGGATTTCCCGCGACACGTTCAACGACAGGTCGTTGGAGTCGACCACGCCCTTGATGAAGCGCAGATACAGCGGCAGGAACGACTCAGCCTGGTCCATGACGAACACACGTTGCACGTACAGCTTCAGGCCTTTCGGCGCTTCGCGCTGGTACAGATCGAACGGCGCACGGGCCGGCACGTAGAGCAACGAGCTGTATTCCAGCTTGCCTTCGACCTTGTTATGGCTCCAGCTCAGCGGGTTCTCGAAATCGTGGGCGATGTGCTTGTAGAACTCCTGGTATTCCGAATCCGCAATCTCGGTACGCGGACGGGTCCACAGGGCGCTGGCACGGTTGACGGTTTCCCATTCAACGGCAGGCGTCTCTTCACCTTCGGCCGCCGTGACTTCTTTCGGCAGCTCGATCGGCAGTGCGATGTGGTCGGAGTACTTCTTGATGATGTTGCGCAGGCGCCAGCCATCGGCGAACTCGTCTTCGCCGGATTTCAGGTGCAGGACGATGCGGGTACCGCGATCGGCTTTTTCAATGGTCGCGACTTCAAAATCGCCTTCGCCCTTGGACGACCAGTGCACGCCTTCGCTCGCGGCGAGGCCGGCACGGCGGCTGAACACTTCAACCTGGTCGGCAACAATGAACGCGGAGTAGAAACCCACGCCGAATTGACCGATCAGGTGCGAATCTTTCTTCTGGTCGCCCGTCAGGTGTTTCATGAAATCGGCGGTGCCGGACTTGGCGATGGTGCCGAGGTGCGTGATCGCATCTTCACGGCTCATACCGATACCGTTGTCTTCGAGGGTGACGGTTTTCGCGTCCTTGTCGAAGCTCACACGGATTTTCAGTTCAGCGCCACCTTCCAGCAACTCAGGCTTGGACAGGGCTTCGAAACGTAATTTGTCGACAGCGTCAGAGGCGTTGGAGATCAGTTCGCGAAGGAAAATTTCCTTGTTGGAATACAGCGAATGAATCATCAGGTGCAGCAGTTGCTTCACCTCGGTCTGGAAGCCCAGGGTTTCCTTTTGAGTTTCCACGCTCATGGTCATCAAACTCCGATTGGATGGCAGTGGCCGCTCCCTGAAGGGGTGGCGGCGGGATGTCATCAGAGTTGGGGGCACAGAGTGAGATTTCAAGGGCCTGAGTGTTCTTCAATCTTGAAATGTCCGCGCGCCGTGGCAATCGGCTCGGCTTCGGTGCTCTGCCACGCAGTTATTGCCACATTGGCCACGCGTCGCCCCTGTCGGCACACCTGGCATTTGGCATAGGTATCGCGAAACTGCCCGGCACGCAGGTAATCGAGGGAGAAATCGATAATTTTCGGCACCCCCGGGGAGCCGGTGAACACCAGCAAATGCAAGGCCGCCGCCAACTCCATGAAGCCTGCAATCACGCCGCCGTGAATCGCCGGCAATAGCGGGTTGCCAATATTGTCCTTGTTGGCCGGCAGGCGAAAAAGCAGTTCATCCCCGACCCTAGAACACTCGATGCCAATCAGCTTGGCGTAGGGAATCAGGTGCAGCACCGAAGCGTAATCGCCGCGCTCATGGGCCTGCTGCAATTGTGCCTTGAAGTTATCGCTCATTTCGTCTCACCACTGATCACACCACCAAAGCCCTTGGCGCCTTTGACGCCCTTGCCCATGCGCATGAAGGTTCCAACCACGTGGGCGATCGGTTGTTCGGGCTCGCCCTGATAAGCAAAACCACGTGTAAAAATAACGTCGGTCGTCACCCGGTAGCACTGGGCAAAGCCATGCACATCTTTATGGGGCTCGGCCGGGTACATGTAGTCGATGCGCAAATCCAGGGTCGGGCACACCTCGAACTCCGGCAGCACGCACAGCGTTGCCATGCCGCAAGCAGTGTCCATCAACGAGGTGATCGCGCCGCCATGAATCACTCCCGTCTGTGGATTTCCGACGATCTGTGGGCTATAGGGCAAGGTAATGGTCAGCCCTTCGTGAGTGGCGCTGTGTACGCGCAAACCCAATACCTGGCAATGACGCAGTGCCGATAAAAACCGCATTGCACGCTCAAAAACGGGGTTTTCTGTCATTCGAGAAAGACTCTTTGCAGTGACGTGGCACAGCCATTGAGGGTGTAAGAAAAAGTTCCCGCAACAACAAACTTATATATCTGAACGAAACATTGAACTTAACCCATGACGCCGCGTTCGAAAGGCCAACTAGATATTTTCCACAAGGAGAAACACCCCATGCGTAAGACTTTAGCTATTGCCTTGATGTTGACCGCTTCCCTCGGTCTCGCTGCCTGCGATAAAAAATCCGAGGACAAAGCTCAAGCGCCTAACCAACCTGCTGAGCAAGCCCAGCAAAAAATGAACGAAGCTCAGGATAAAGTGAACGAAGCGGCAAAAGAAAACGCCGAAGCCGCCAAAGATCAGGCTGAATCGAGCGTAGAAGCAGCAAAAGAAGCCGCTCCGGAAGCACCTAAGAACTGATTCGGTTTTTAGCGTGACAAAAGAAAACCCGCCTTGCGCGGGTTTTCTTTTGTCCACAATACAGGCTTGGAGCAGTACCGCTCTAAATGCCGCACTCATCTTTGGCAATAACCAACAGGCAGGCCATCCATCAACCTGCCGCTAGTAGAGTGTGCGCCATCAAGCCGCCTCTTTGCCCGCCTCAGGCAATGGCGCCTCGGTCGGGGTATAGACCATGACCTCCAGCACATCGGAATGGAACTCCCGACGATACAACACCAGCACCACGCCGGCGCTCATCAACATGAACAACCAGGGGCTGACAAACCAGGCGAGCATGGTCATGCCGAAGTAATAGGAGCGCAAACCGAAGTTGAACTGGTTGGCCGCCATCGAGATCACTCGCGCCGCCCGTGCGGCGAACGCCTTGCGCTCCTGCTCGGAAACATGGCGCTCCCCCACCATGGGTGCCGACCCCACCAGGATCGCGGCAAAGTTGTACTGGCGCATGCACCAACTGAACGTGAAGAAGGCATAGACGAACACCAGCGCCAGGCACAGGAGCTTGATCTCCGACATCCCCTGGGAGGCCTGCTGGACCATCGGAATGTCCGCCAGCAGCGACACCGCCCGCTCGGAGGCCCCCAGCACCGTGAGAATACCGGCGAGGATAATCAGCGTACTGGAAGCGAAAAACGAGGCATTGCGCTCCAGGTTGCCGATCACACTGGCGTCGGCGATGCGGTTGTCACGCAACAGCATGCGACGCATCCAGTCTTCGCGGTACAAGTGCAGTACGCTGGCCAGGCACGCGGTGTCACGGCCCTTCCACGATGCATAGCGGGTGTAGCCGCCCCAGCAGATGGCAAACCAGAGCGCGGCGATAAGGTGAATCAGGTTGGCGTGGATGAACGACATGCATGTCCTTGTGAAGTAGGTGCTGACAAGCGCAAACCCGTGGGAGCGAGCACACTCATGCCCACATCAAGTCTACTCAGTGCTTCGACGCTAGCCCACGGAAAAAGACACTGCCACGCGCCCATAAAAAATGCCCCGTATCGATTGATACGGGGCATTTCGGTCTCTAGCGCACCCCCGCTTGTGGCGGGTGTCGCAGATTACGCCAGGGCTTCGCTGCGCTTGCCCAGCATACGATCACAAGCGACCGCGACCACCAGGGTGAAGACGCACGGTACCAGCCACGCCAAACCTTGCTCAGCCAGCGGCAGATGCGCCAGCTGGGTCGGCATCCAGTCAGCCAGGCCAGCACCCTTGAGTGCGTCGATCAAGCCGAAGATGAACGACACCAGCATCACCGGCCCGACAATGCGGCCCTGCTCCAGCCAGAAGTCTTTGCAGAAGCTCAAGGCCACCAGCACGATGCACGGCGGGTAGATGGCAGTCAGTACCGGGATCGAGAACGCGATCAGCTTGGTCAGGCCCAGGTTGGATACCACCAGCGAGAACGCCGCCAGGATCACCACCAGTGTCTTATAGGACAGCGGCAGCACTCGGCTGAAGTACTCCGCGCAGGCACAGGTCAGGCCGACCGCGGTGACCAGGCACGCCAGGGAGATCAGCACAGCCAGGAAACCACTGCCCAGGGAGCCGAAGGTATGTTGCACATAAGCGTGCAGTACCGCCGCGCCATTGGTCGCGCCGGCTGCCACTTCATGGCTGCCCGAGCCGAGGCGGAACAGGCTCACATACACCAGCACCAGACCAACGCCGGCAATCAACCCGGCGATGATCGCGTATCGGGTAATCAAGGCCGGGGACTCGACACCACGGGAACGAATGGCATTGACGATGACGATACCGAACACCAGTGCGCCCAGGGTATCCATGGTCAGGTAACCATTGATGAACCCCTGGGAGAACGGCGCAGCAATGTATTCGGGGGTTGCCTGACCAACGTCACCTGCCGGCAACATGAATGCCGCGATACCGAGGACGGCCAGCGCGATGATCTTCAGCGGCGCCAGGAAACGGCCGACCGTATCCAGCAGGCGACCCGGGTACAGCGAGATGAAGAACACCACCAGGAAATACATCGCACTGTAGAGGAACAGCGCCAGCGGACTTTCACCGGTCAGCGGTGCCAGGCCCACTTCGAAGGACACCGTAGCAGTACGCGGCGTGGCGAACAGTGGCCCCACGGCCAGGTAGCAAGCGGCAGCCAGCACACCACCGGCGATTTTGCCGATCGGGCTGCTCAGAGCGTCCATGGCACCACCGACCTTGGCCAGTGCGATCACGGTGATCACCGGCAAACCCACCGCGGTGATCAGAAAGCCCAGCGCCGCCATCCAGACATGAGGCCCGGACTGCAAACCGACGATAGGCGGGAAGATGATGTTGCCAGCCCCGACGAACAGGGCAAACGTCATAAAACCAAGTGCCAGAATGTCCTGGCCTTTCAACACTTTCATTAAGGAAATACCACACTACTGAATCGGAATTTAGAGAGGGATTTCCCTGAAGGGTGAGGGAAATGCTGCCGGTCCGTTTGGGACTGACCCGTTTAGCGCGCAGCAACCTTGTGGGCCGCAATCGCAAAATGGCGGCTAGCCTAACGAATTTGTCCGACAAACGCACTGTTTGAGGGCGAACTATCCGATATGCGACATTATTCTGTCGCGTTTACATATCTATATTTCACCTCTGCCCCCCGTGGCGAGGGCGCTGGATATGTTCCTGAATGCCAGAAACGACAAAGGCCACCCGAAGGTGGCCTTTGCCTGGTAAAGCGTCAGTTAAGCGCGAGGCTTACTTGACAGCCCAACCGGTCAGCTCGGCCAGGGCCTTGCCGATGTCTGCCAGCGAACGCACGGTTTTAACGCCTGCGTCTTGCAGAGCAGCGAATTTCTCGTCTGCAGTGCCTTTGCCGCCAGAGATGATTGCGCCAGCATGGCCCATGCGCTTGCCCGGAGGAGCAGTCACACCAGCGATGTAGGAAACAACCGGCTTGGTCACGTGTGCCTTGATGTAGGCAGCCGCTTCTTCTTCAGCCGAACCGCCGATCTCACCGATCATCACGATCGCTTCGGTCTTCGGGTCTTCCTGGAACAGTTTCAGGATGTCGATGAAGTTCGAACCCGGGATCGGGTCACCACCGATGCCAACGCAAGTCGACTGGCCGAAACCGGCGTCAGTGGTCTGCTTAACAGCTTCGTAGGTCAGGGTGCCGGAACGGGAAACGATACCGACCTTGCCTGGCAAGTGAATGTGACCTGGCATGATGCCGATCTTGCATTCGCCTGGAGTGATCACGCCTGGGCAGTTAGGGCCGATCAGGATCACGCCCAGTTCGTCGCACTTGACCTTGGCATCCAGCATGTCCAGGGTAGGAATGCCTTCGGTGATGCACACGATCAGCTTGATGCCGCCGAAGGCAGCTTCCAGGATCGAGTCTTTGCAGAAAGGAGCCGGAACGTAGATCACGCTGGCGGTGGCGCCAGTGGCAGCTACGGCGTCTTTCACGGTGTTGAACACTGGCAGGCCCAGGTGCTCGGTGCCGCCTTTGCCTGGAGTTACACCACCAACCATCTTGGTGCCGTACTCGATGGCTTGCTGGGTGTGGAAACTACCTTGCGAACCGGTAATACCCTGGCAGATAACTTTGGTGTCTTTATTGATCAGGACGCTCATTATTTGCCCTCCGCAGCTTTGACAACTTGTTGAGCAGCGTCGGTCAGGCTGGTAGCAGCGATGATGTTCAAACCGCTTTCTGCCAGTACTTTAGCGCCCAGCTCAGCGTTGTTGCCTTCAAGGCGAACAACAACCGGGATTTTCACGCCGACTTCTTTCACAGCGCCGATGATGCCTTCGGCAATCATGTCGCAACGAACGATGCCGCCGAAGATGTTGACCAGTACTGCAGCGACGTTAGTGTCGGACAGGATGATCTTGAACGCTTCGGTAACGCGTTCCTTGGTAGCACCGCCGCCCACGTCGAGGAAGTTGGCTGGCTTGCCGCCATGCAGGTTGACGATGTCCATGGTACCCATGGCCAGGCCAGCACCGTTGACCATGCAACCGATGTTGCCTTCCAGTGCTACGTAGTTCAGTTCGAACTTGGCAGCGTGCGCTTCGCGCGGATCGTCTTGCGACGGATCGTGGAAAGTCTTCAGCTTAGGCTGACGGTACATGGCGTTGGCGTCGATGTTGATCTTGGCGTCCAGGCAGTGCAGATCGCCGTCAGCCTTGATCACCAGCGGGTTCACTTCCAGCAGAGCCAGGTCGTGATCCTTGAACAGCTTGGCCAGACCTACGAAGATCTTGGCGAACTGAGCAACTTGCTTGCCTTCCAGGCCCAGCTGGAATGCCAGCTCGCGACCCTGGAATGGCTGAGCGCCAACCAGTGGATCGATAGTAGCCTTGAGGATTTTCTCAGGGGTGTCGTGAGCGATTTTCTCGATGTCCACGCCACCTTCGGTGGAAGCCATGAACACGATGCGACGGCTCGAACGGTCAACGACAGCGCCCAGGTACAGCTCTTTAGCGATATCAGTGCACGATTCAACCAGGATCTTGGTGACTGGCTGACCATTGGCATCAGTCTGGTAAGTCACCAGACGCTTGCCCAACCACTGTTGAGCGAATGCCTTAGCGTCTTCTTTGCTGCGAACCAGCTTGACGCCGCCCGCTTTACCGCGACCACCGGCGTGGACCTGGGCTTTGACAAC
This sequence comes from Pseudomonas sp. Irchel s3a18, assembly GCF_900187535.1. Lineage (NCBI taxonomy): Bacteria > Pseudomonadati > Pseudomonadota > Gammaproteobacteria > Pseudomonadales > Pseudomonadaceae > Pseudomonas > Pseudomonas sp. Irchel s3a18. The sequence continues at coordinate 73,639 of NZ_FYDV01000010.1, forward strand.
CCACTCGCTGCCGCCGATTTTGTCGCAAGCTTCTGCTGCTGCTTCCGGGGTGTCTACCGCGTAACCGGTGGATACTGGCAGGCCGTATTCAGCGAACAGCTGCTTACCCTGATACTCGTGAAGATTCATGCTTATTACCGTCTTCGTTAGGTACTGCGCATTCGGTGCTGCACTTGTTCAAGTGCCGCACCACCTTTGACTGCTGCTTGCGTAGCCTAAGCTACGCAAGACTGCGTCCAGCGGATATTCCGCGGTGAGTCTTGCATGCAAGGCTCACGACGGGCCATTCCGCCGTGGTTTCTTATTGTCTTAACGCTTCTTGCGGTTGGCGATGTGAATGGCGCCGCCATTCACTGCCAAAGCTGCTTCGTGCAAGGCTTCGGACAGGGTCGGATGGGAGAAGACCATCATGCCCAGGTCTTCGGCGCTGGTGCCGAATTCCATGCCGATTGCGCCCTGCTGGACCAGTTCTGCTGCGCTCGGGCCAATCACGTGGACGCCCAATACGCGATCAGTCTTGGCGTCGGCGATGACTTTAACGAAACCGCCGGTATCGTTGGCTGCCATGGCACGGCCAGAGGCTGCAAACGGGAAAGTGCCGACGTTAACTTCAACGCCTTCAGCTTTCAAGGCCTGCTCGGTTTTACCGACCCATGCAATTTCCGGGTGAGTATAAATAACCGAAGGGATCAGGTCATAGTTCATCTGGGCTTTGTGGCCCTTGATGCGCTCGACAACCATGATGCCCTCTTCCGAGGCCTTGTGAGCCAGCATCATGCCGCGAACCACGTCGCCGATCGCGTAAACGCCCGGTACGGTGGTCGCGCAGTGATCGTCAACGTGCACGAAACCGCGCTCGTCGAGGGTCACGCCGCAGTCAGCGGCCAGCAGATCGGTGGTCACCGGACGGCGACCAACGGCTACGATCAGCTTGTCGAAGGTGATGGTCTGTTCGCCGTTGGCGTCGGTGTAAGTCACGACAACTTCTTCGCCGTTGACTTTGGAACCGGTGACGCGAGCGCCCAGCTTGATGTCCAGACCTTGTTTGGTCAGGGTTTTCAGTGCTTCTTTGGAAACGGCGGTATCGGCAGCCATCAGGAAGGTGTCCAGGGCTTCCAGGACAGTCACTTCAGCGCCCAGACGGGACCATACCGAACCCAGTTCCAGACCGATCACGCCAGCGCCGATCACGCCCAGACGTTTTGGAACCGATTGGAATTCCAGGGCGCCGGTGGAGTCGACGATCACATTCTGGTCAACCGGAGCTGGCGGAATGTCGATCGGACGCGAGCCCGGAGCGAGGATGACGTTTTCGGCTTCGATGACTTCAACCGAGCCGTCTGGCTTGGTGACTTCGACTTTCTTGCCGGCCAGCAGCTTGCCGTGACCCTGGATGGAGGTCACACCGTTGGCTTTGAACAGGGTCGCAACGCCAGAGGTCAGGCCTTTGACGATGTTGGCTTTACGGCCGACCATCGCTGGCACGTCCATGGTCACGCCAGCGTGATTGATACCGTGGATCGCGAAACCGTCCTGGGCTTCGTGGAATTTCCACGAGCTGTCCAGCAGAGCCTTGGATGGAATGCAGCCGACGTTCAGGCAAGTACCGCCCAGAGCCAGTTTGCCTTCCTTGTCGGTGTACTTCTCGATGCAGGCAGTCGAAAGACCAAGCTGAGCGGCCTTGATGGCAGCCACGTAACCGCCAGGGCCCGCGCCGATCACTACTACGTCAAATTTCTGCGACATGTAAAAGAATCCTCTATTAGCTTCAAGCTACAAGCTACAAGCCAAGCTGCGTTACCTTGCAACCTGCGCTTGCAGCTCATCGCTGTATGTGACGCGGCACCCCCCAAACCAAACTGCTTGTACTTGCAGCTTGTCGCTTGAAGCTTGCCGCTGCTTCTCTATCAGATATCCAGCAACAGACGAGCCGGATCTTCCAGCAGGTTCTTGATGGTCACCAGGAAGGTCACAGCTTCTTTGCCATCGATCAGACGGTGATCATAGGACAGTGCCAGGTACATCATCGGACGGATAACGACCTGACCGTTGATGGCCATAGGACGCTGGATGATGTTGTGCATGCCCAGGATGGCTGCTTGTGGCGGGTTGACGATCGGGGTCGACATCATCGAACCGAAAGTACCACCGTTGGTGATGGTGAAAGTGCCACCGGTCATTTCGTCCATCGACAGTTTGCCGTCGCGGGCTTTCTTGCCGAAGGTGGCGATGCCGCCTTCGATTTCAGCCAGGCTCATCAGTTCGGCGTTACGCAGAACCGGAACCACCAGGCCGCGGTCGCTGGAAACAGCAACACCGACGTCGGCGTAGCCGTGGTAAACGATGTCTGCGCCGTCGATCGAAGCGTTGACAGCCGGGAAGCGTTTCAGCGCTTCGGTAGCCGCTTTCACGAAGAAGGACATGAAGCCCAGGCGTACGCCGTTGTGGGACTTCTCGAACAGGTCCTTGTACTTCGAACGCAGGGCCATGACTTCAGTCATGTCGACTTCGTTGAACGTGGTCAGCATCGCCATGTTCGACTGAGCTTCAACCAGACGCTTGGCAACGGTAGCGCGAACGCGGGTCATCGGGACACGCTTCTCGATGCGGTCGCCAGCAGCGAACACAGGAGCGGCGGCGGCAGGTGCAGCAGCCTTGGCAGGCGCGGCAGCCGGTGCGGCTTTCTTGGCAGCAACAGCAGCGACTACGTCTTCCTTGGTCACGCGACCGCCTTTGCCGGTACCGGCAACGGAAGCGATGTTAATGCCGTTTTCTTCAGCCAGCTTGCGAGCAGCCGGTGCAGCAACAGGATCGTCTTCGCCAGCAGCGGCCGGAGCGGCAGCCTGTGCGGCGGCAGCTGGAGCAGCGGCTGGTGCGGCAGCAACGCCGCCCGCTTCGATGGAGCCCAGGACTTCGTCGGACAGAACGGTTTCGCCTTCGTTCTTGACGATAGCGCCCAACACGCCGTCGGCGGTCGCCAACACTTCCAGTACGACTTTATCGGTTTCGATGTCGACGATCAGCTCGTCGCGCTTGACCGCGTCGCCCGGTTGCTTGTGCCAGGTGGCAACGGTGCCATCGGCAACCGATTCCGGGAAAGTGGGGGCTTTGATCTCGATAGCCATTGTCTGTAGTTCCTTAAATTCGGTTTCAGGTGCGCGAAGGCGTTAAACAGTAAAGGCGTCTTGCAGCAGTTGTTCCTGCTGCTCAGCGTGCATCGATGCATAACCACAAGCCGGTGCAGCAGAAGCCTCACGGCCCGCGTACTCAAGTACGAGAGACTTGTCGTGAGCGCTGATGATGCGGCGCATGTGGTGCTGGCTGCAGTACCAGGCACCCTGGTTCATCGGCTCTTCCTGACACCAAGCGACGTGCTTGAGGTTGGTGTAAGGCGCCAGGACTTCATTCAAGTCGTCCTCAGGGAATGGGTACAGCTGCTCGAGACGCACGATCGCGATGTCATCACGACCTTCGGCACGGCGTTTTTCCAACAGGTCGTAGTAAACCTTGCCGCTACACAGAACAATGCGCTCGACCTTTTTCGGATCCTGAGCATCGATTTCCGGGATAACGGTCTGGAACGAACCTTGGGCCAGATCTTCAAGAGTCGAGATGGCCAGCTTGTGACGCAGCAGCGACTTCGGTGTCAGGACGACCAGTGGCTTACGCAGCGGGCGAATCACCTGACGGCGCAGCAAGTGGTAGATCTGAGCCGGGGTGGTCGGCATGCACACCTGAATGTTGTGCTCGGCGCACAGCTGCAGGTAACGCTCCAGACGAGCCGAGGAGTGCTCCGGACCCTGACCTTCATAACCGTGCGGCAGCAGCATGGTCAGACCGCACAGACGGCCCCACTTGTGCTCGCCACTGGTGATGAACTGGTCGATAACGACCTGGGCACCGTTGGCGAAGTCGCCGAACTGGGCTTCCCAGATCACCAGCGCGTTAGGCGTGGTGGTCGAGTAGCCGTATTCGAACGCCAGTACGGCCTCTTCGGACAGGAACGAATCGTACAGATCGAAACGTGGCTGACCTTCGTACAGGTTTTGCAGCGGGATGTAGGTCCCCGCGTCTTTCTGGTTGTGCAAGACCGCGTGACGGTGCGAGAACGTACCGCGGCCGATATCCTGGCCGGTCATGCGAATCGGGTGACCTTCGAACGCCAGGGTCGCGTACGCCATGGTTTCGGCGTAACCCCAGTTGATCGGCAGGCCGCCGGCTTGCATCTTCTGACGGTCTTCGTAGATCTTGGCAACCTGACGCTGAACCACGAAGCCTTCCGGAATCTCCAGCAGCTTGGCGGACAGTTCTTGCAGGGTCTTGAGATCGAAGGTGGTGTCGTGACGCGCAGTCCAGGCGTGGCCCAGATACGGACGCCAGTCCACGAACAACTCTTTGTTCGGCTCTTTGACCAGGCTTTTCACTACGTGCAGACCGTTGTCCAGCGCGTTGCGGTATTCGTCGACTTTCGCCTGAACACGCTCGGCGTCCAGAACGCTGGACTGGATCAGACGATCGGCATACAGCTCACGGGTGGTGCGCTGTTTGGTGATCTGCTGATACATCAGCGGCTGGGTGCCGCTTGGCTCGTCGGCCTCGTTGTGGCCGCGACGACGGTAGCAGACCAGGTCGATCACCACGTCACGCTTGAACTGCATGCGGTAGTCGATGGCCAGCTGAGTCACGAACAATACGGCTTCCGGATCATCACCATTCACATGGAGGATCGGCGCCTGGATCATTTTCGCAACGTCGGTAGCGTACTCGGTGGAACGCGAGTCCAGCGGATTGCTGATGGTGAAACCGACCTGGTTGTTGATCACGATGTGCACGGTGCCGCCGGTTTTGAAACCGCGGGTCTGGGACATCTGGAAGGTTTCCATGACCACGCCTTGACCTGCGAATGCAGCGTCACCGTGGATGGAGATCGGCAGAACCTTCTCACCGGTTGGGTCGTTGCGACGATCCTGACGGGCGCGAACCGAACCCTCGACCACCGGGGAAACGATTTCCAGGTGGGACGGGTTGAACGCCATGGCCAGGTGAACTTCACCGCCGCTGGTCATCACGTTGGACGAGAAGCCCTGGTGGTATTTAACGTCACCGGAACCCAGCTCGACCTTCTTCTTGCCTTCGAACTCGTCGAACAGCTCGCGCGGGTTCTTGCCGAAGGTGTTGACCAGCACGTTCAGACGGCCACGGTGGGCCATGCCGATAACGATTTCCTTGGTGCCGTAGGAGCCGGAACGCTGGATCAGCTCGTCGAGCATCGGAATCAGGCTTTCGCCGCCTTCCAGACCGAAACGCTTGGTGCCCGGGTATTTGGTACCCAGGTATTTTTCCAGGCCTTCGCCAGCGGTCACGCGCTCGAGCAAGTGGCTCTTGATGTCCGCCGAGTAGGTCGGACGGCCACGCACGCTTTCCAGACGCTGCTGGAACCACTGGCGCTGCTCGGAATCGGTGATATGCGTAAATTCAGCGCCGATGGTGCGGCAATATGTCTGCTGCAACGCTTCGTGAATTTCGCGTAGGCTCGCTTCCTCTTTGCCGATGAACAGGTCGCCGGCACGGAAGGTCGTATCAAGATCGGCATTGGTCAAGCCGTAATGATTGATCGACAGGTCTGCAGGTGCAGGACGCTGCCACAGCCCCAGCGGGTCAAGCTGGGCTGCCTGGTGGCCACGCATACGGTAGGCCTGGATCAATCGCAGCACTTCAACTTGCTTCTTCTCGTGCTCACTGCTCACGCTGCCGGCGGAAACCGGTTGGGCGCGGCGCTGGTTCTTTGCCAGTAGTACGAAATGGTCGCGAATTGTCGAGTGCGAAACATCGATGGCAGAGCTGCCGTCTGTCGGCAACTTCTGAAAGTAGGTGCGCCACTCTTCTGGCACAGCGTTAGGGTCGTGCAGGTAGAGCTCGTAGAGCTCTTCCACATAGGCAGCGTTACTACCGGATAGGTAGGCGCTGTTCCACATGCGCTGCATCACGCTTTCTTGCATGCTTGGTCACCCTCGGTTAGGGGAACACCACCGGCGAAGACACCGAGCAAACTTGCAGAAGTCCGAGTGCAGCGACCAAAACAAGCCACTTAGGATCACGCTGATAGTCCGGGTACCAGCCCGGATGCCCCTGCTTGTCTCATTTCTTCAAAATAAGAGCCGCAGCCTTATAAGCTGCTGCTCTGGTTATAGCTACGACGCGGGTTGAAGCCCGCGCCTTAGCCTCTACGGGTACAGCGGTCCTACGGGTACAACAGCTGAATCACACGCCGCTTTGCAGAAGCATGTTACGGATGTGACCGATGGCCTTAGTCGGGTTCAGGCCTTTCGGGCATACGTTGACGCAGTTCATGATCCCGCGGCAGCGGAATACGCTGAACGGGTCATCCAGCGAAGCCAGACGCTCGGACGTCTTGGTGTCGCGGCTGTCTGCCAGGAAGCGGTAGGCTTGCAGCAGGGCAGCTGGACCCAGGAACTTGTCCGGGTTCCACCAGAAGGACGGGCACGAGGTCGAGCAGCAAGCGCACAGGATGCACTCGTACAGACCGTCGAGCTTTTCACGCTCTTCAGGGGACTGCAGACGCTCGATGGCCGGAGCCGGCGTATCGTTCTGCAGGTAAGGCTTAACCTTCTCGTATTGCTTGTAGAAGATGCTCATATCGACGACCAGGTCACGGATAACCGGCAAACCTGGCAGAGGACGAACGATCAACTTGTTACCTTTTACGACAGCAGACAGCGGCGTGACGCAGGCCAGGCCGTTTTTGCCGTTGATGTTCATGCCGTCGGAACCGCAAACACCTTCACGGCAAGAACGACGATAGGAGAAACCCTCGTCCTGCTCTTTGATCAGGGCCAGCACGTCCAGCACCATCAGGTCTTTACCACCGGTATCGACCTGGAATTCCTGCATGAACGGCGCGGCGTCCTGATCAGGGTTGTAACGATAAACGCTGACTTTCAACATGGCGGCCACCCTTAATAAGTCCGAATCTTAGGTTCAAAAGTCGGAACAGTCTTCGGCGAGAAGTTCACAGCACGCTTGGTCACGCGCTTGTCACCCGGGAAGTAGAGGGTGTGGCACAGCCAGTTTTCGTCGTCACGGTCTTCGAAGTCTTCACGGGCGTGAGCACCGCGGGACTCTTTACGTACTTCAGCTGCGATGGCGGTGGCTTCGGCCACTTCCAGCAGGTTCTGCAACTCAAGCGCTTCGATACGTGCAGTGTTGAACGCCTGCGACTTGTCGTTGATCTTGACGTTGGCGATGCGCACGCGCAGGTCAGCCAGTTGGGCAATACCCTTCTGCATGTATTCGCCGGTACGGAATACACCGAAGTAGTTCTGCATGCAGTTTTGCAGCTCGCGACGCAGGGTTGCCACGTCCTCACCTTCGGTACGCTCGTTCAGAGCGGACAGACGGGCCAGGGCCGCATTGATGTCGGCGTCGGTGGCCTCGTCGTATTCGATACCGTCGGTCAGCGCCTTTTCCAGGTGCAGGCCGGCAGCGCGGCCGAATACCACCAGGTCGAGCAGCGAGTTGCCGCCCAGACGGTTGGCACCGTGAACCGATACGCAAGCCACTTCACCCACTGCGAACAGGCCAGGGATGATTTCGTCGACGCCTTCGCCGTTCTGGGTGATCGCCTGGCCGTGAATGTTGGTGGCAACGCCGCCCATCATATAGTGGCAGGTCGGAACAACCGGAACCGGAGCAACAACCGGGTCAACGTGTGCGAAAGTCTTCGACAGTTCGCAGATGCCTGGCAGACGGCTGTGCAGCACTTCCTCGCCCAGGTGGTCGAGTTTAAGCATTACGTGGTCGCCATTCGGACCGCAACCGTTGCCGGCGATGATTTCTTTAACCATCGAACGGGCAACAACGTCACGACCAGCAAGGTCTTTGGCGTTCGGAGCATAACGCTCCATGAAACGCTCGCCGTGCTTGTTGATCAGGTATCCACCTTCACCACGGCAACCTTCTGTAACCAGTACACCGGCACCGGCGATACCGGTCGGGTGGAACTGCCACATTTCAATGTCTTGTACCGGCACGCCGGCACGCAGCGCCATGCCAACGCCGTCACCGGTGTTGATCAGGGCGTTGGTGGTCGAAGCGTAGATACGACCTGCACCGCCGGTAGCCAGTACGGTGGCCTTGGCACGGATGTAGGTGGTTTCGCCGGTTTCGATGCAGATGGCGATCACGCCGACGAACTCGCCTTCGCCGTTCTTCACCAGATCGACAGCGTAGTACTCGTTCAGGAACACGGTACCGGCTTTCAAGTTGCCCTGATAAAGGGTGTGCAGCAGAGCATGACCGGTACGGTCGGACGCAGCGCAAGTACGCGCAGCCTGGCCGCCTTTACCGTAGTCCTTGGACTGACCGCCGAACGGACGCTGGTAGATACGACCTTGCTCGGTACGCGAGAATGGCATACCCATGTGGTCCAGCTCGTAAACGGCAGCCGGGCCTTCCTGACACATGTATTCGATAGCGTCCTGGTCACCGATGTAGTCGGAACCCTTGACGGTATCGTACATGTGCCAGCGCCAGTCATCGTTCGGGTCCGCGGAGGCGATAGCGCAGGTGATGCCACCCTGAGCCGATACGGTGTGCGAACGCGTCGGGAAAACCTTGGTGATCACGGCAGTCTTGTGACCACCTTGTGCCAGTTGCAGCGCTGCGCGCATGCCGGCACCGCCACCACCAATGATGATGGCGTCGAAAGAAATCGTTGGAATGTTAGCCATGAATCAGATACCCCAGAGAATCTGCACACCCCAGACGAAGTAAGCGAACATCGCAACGCCGCATACTGCCTGGAAAAGGAAACGTACTGCAGTCGCGGACTTGCCCAGCGCCATCGGCGTCAGGTAGTCGGTCGCGATGGTCCACATGCCGACCCAGGCGTGAGCGCCCAGGGCAACGAGGGCCAGCAGACTGAAGATACGCATCCCGTTGTGGGCGAACAGGCCATGCCACTGCTCGTAGCCAATGCCCGGATTCGCTGCGAGGTATCCGATCAGGAAAATGAAATAAGCCGCGAGAACAACCGCAGACACACGCTGTGCCATCCAATCATAGAGGCCCGAACGCGAAAGGTTCGTAACGCTGGTTACCATATCCAAACTCCTGCCAGAACGATCAACACCACGGAAACGGCGATGATAATTTTCGAGCCCAGGCGGCCGCCTTCCAGCGTCTCACCGATGCCCATGTCCATGATCAAATGGCGCACACCGGCTACCAGGTGATACAGCAGAGCGGACAGGAGGCCCCATGCTACGAACTTGGCCAGCGGACTGGTCAAGCATGCCTTCACGTCGGCAAAACCTTCCTCGGAACCCAGGGATTTGCCCAATGCATACAGCATGAAGCCAAGGCCCAGGAAGAGGATGATGCCGGAAACACGGTGAAGAAACGACGTAACGCCGGTGATGGGGAGTTTGATGGTCCTTAGGTCTAGGTTTACAGGTCGTTGGCTTTTCACGGCTTTTTTTTCACACTGAAGAGCCCCTAACAATCAGGGCAAAGTTGTTGGGGAGTGCACTGGTCAGGTAACCACCACCCAGGGATGCGACCCCCAATAAAGCAGGCCCAAAAGCCCCTGGCGGTCGGTGGCCGAGTATAGACAGTTAGGCTACTAATGACAACGCGTTCACCTTCCCCTAATAGCTGATTGCACAAGCGCAATAAAAGGCGTAAACGGCAGGCAATTTCGAGGAAAAAGTCCGGTTAAAGCCTTCTGGAGCAAGACTTTAGGCAAATTGACATTCGAATTTATCTCACTATAGTGGTGCGGGCCCTGCGTGGGGGGTCTGTCTGATGATTTCAAGCATAAATAGGAGGCCACATGGCTGACAAAAAAGCGCAGTTGATCATCGAGGGCGCAGCCCCCGTCGAGCTGCCCATTTTAACCGGCACCGTTGGTCCCGATGTTATCGACGTTCGGGGCCTGACGGCCACGGGCCGCTTCACCTTTGACCCGGGTTTCATGTCGACCGCTTCCTGCGAGTCGAAGATTACCTATATTGACGGCGATAACGGCATTCTGCTGCACCGCGGCTACCCGATCGAGCAACTGGCCGAGAAGTCGGACTACCTGGAAACCTGCTACCTGCTGCTCAACGGCGAACTGCCGACAGCAGAGCAAAAGGCCCAGTTCGTCAGCACCGTGAAGAACCACACCATGGTTCACGAGCAGCTGAAGACTTTCTTCAACGGCTTCCGTCGCGACGCTCACCCAATGGCCGTGATGTGCGGCGTAGTCGGCGCCCTGTCGGCCTTCTACCACGACTCCCTGGACATCAATAACCCGCAGCATCGCGAAATCTCCGCGATCCGCCTGGTTGCCAAGATGCCGACCCTGGCAGCGATGGTTTACAAGTACTCCATGGGCCAACCCATGATGTACCCGCGCAACGACCTGTCGTACGCGGAAAACTTCCTGCACATGATGTTCAACACTCCGTGCGAGATCAAACCGATCAGCCCGGTACTCGCCAAGGCCATGGACCGGATCTTCATCCTCCATGCCGACCACGAGCAGAACGCATCGACCTCCACCGTACGCCTGGCAGGCTCCTCGGGCGCCAACCCGTTCGCCTGTATCGCTGCCGGCATCGCGGCACTGTGGGGCCCGGCTCACGGCGGCGCCAACGAAGCCGTACTGACCATGCTCGATGAAATTGGCGATGTCTCGAACATCGACAAGTTCATCGCCAAGGCCAAGGACAAGAACGATCCGTTCAAACTGATGGGCTTCGGTCACCGGGTTTACAAAAACCGCGACCCACGCGCTACCGTCATGAAAAAGACCTGCGACGAAGTGCTCAAGGAGCTCGGCATCCAGAACGATCCGCAACTCGAACTGGCCATGCGCCTGGAAGAGATCGCCCTGACCGACCCGTACTTCATCGAGCGCTCGCTGTACCCGAACGTCGACTTCTACTCGGGGATCATCCTCAAGGCGATCGGCATTCCAACCAGCATGTTCACCGTGATCTTCGCCCTGGCGCGGACCGTCGGCTGGATCTCCCACTGGAAAGAAATGCTCTCCAGCCCGTACAAGATCGGCCGCCCGCGCCAGCTGTACACCGGCTACGAGTCGCGTGACATTACCAAGCTGGAAGACCGCAAGTAAGCGCTGTCTTGCTGTAGCTTGTTGAGTTGCACCGGAAACGGCCTCTATTTATATAGGGGCCGTTTTTGTTTCCAGGGCCTACTGACTCTTTTTGAGTGCGTACATATTCGTTGTTTAGGTAACGGCCACTTAAGGCTCCGCCCTTACGGCGGGTCACTTTCGAAAAGCGCGAAAGTAACCAAAGCGCTCTTGCCCCTTTCGTTCGGCCCTTCGCCTAGGCTCAGGGTGCCTTCGCTCCGGCCCTGCTCCGTGGGCCCGCCGCCATCGGCCATCCATGGCCGGGGGCGGCTAACCCGGCATCCATGCCGGGTTGCCCACTGCGCAGAACCTCCACTCAGCCTCTCGAGGGGGCATGCACCGCAACAGCAACGCGAGGCGGCCTACCGGCCGGCCTGGTCACTGTGTAGTGGTCAACTGATCGTTCCCGCATGGGAACGATCAGTGTGGAGCATCACCACTCAACAGGCCGAGCGTTAGCTCGCCTGCAGCTCTTGATCTTGATCCACCCGCCCCTTCGGGAGGCTGAGTGGAGGTATTCATCCGGGGATTGGCGCGCAGCGCCGTTCGACGCAGTCGAACTCATTGCCTGGAGGTCGTCGCGAAGCAGACCGGAGGGCAATGCCCCCGGATGGATGCCGGAGCGAAGGAACGCCGAGCCTTAGCGAGGGGCCGGACGCTCGGGGCGAAGCGTTTTTTTGCTTACTTTTTTTAGGCGCTTGTAAAAAAAGTGAGTCGCCGTAAGGGCGAAACCATAAGTCGCCGTTACCGCAGGAATGGATATGTACTCGGTCAATAAAATATAGGTCGGCTGTCCGGTCACCTTCAGGACAAGTCGGATCGCCACATCGCTCGCTCCTACGGAATTATCAGCGCCGAATAAAAATGCCCCGATCTCTCGACCGAGGCATTTCATACAACGTCGCTACTTATATAGAAACATCAAACCTTAGTGCGAAACCGCCCCACTCGCCCCCAACCCAGTCTGCGAACGAACGAACTGCGGGAAGAACAGCGCCCGCTCATTGTCCGCCGCCGTCGACTTGTCAGTGATCGAGAAGAACCAGATCCCGATAAACGCAATCATCATCGAGAACAGCGCCGGGTACTCATACGGGAAGATCGCCTTCTCGTGATGCAGGATCTGCACCCAGATGGTCGGACCCAGCACCATCAAGCCCACCGCACTGACCAGACCCAGCCAGCCACCAATCATCGCCCCACGGGTGGTCAGCTTCTTCCAGTACATGGAAAGCAGCAGCACCGGGAAGTTACAGCTCGCGGCAATGGAGAACGCCAGGCCTACCATGAACGCGATGTTCTGGCTTTCGAACAGGATCCCCAGACCGATCGCCAGCACCGCCAAGGCAATGGTAGTGATTTTCGAGACACGGATTTCATCCTTCTCGTTGGCCTTGCCCTTCTTGATCACACTGGCATACAGGTCATGCGACACCGCCGATGCACCGGCCAGGGTCAGGCCGGCAACCACCGCCAGAATGGTGGCGAACGCTACCGCCGAGATAAAGCCCAGGAAAATACTGCCACCCACCGCGTTGGCCAGGTGCACCGCCGCCATGTTGTTACCGCCCAACAGGGCGCCCGCCGCATCCTTGAATTCCGGATTGGTGCTGACCAGCAGAATCGCGCCGAAGCCGATGATGAAGGTCAGGATGTAGAAGTAGCCGATGAAGCCAGTTGCATAGAGCACGCTCTTGCGAGCTTCCTTTGCATCACTCACGGTGAAGAAGCGCATCAGGATGTGCGGCAGGCCAGCGGTACCGAACATTAGCGCCAGACCGAGGGAGAACGCCGAGATCGGATCTTTCACCAGGCCGCCCGGGCTCATGATCGCTTCAGCTTTCGGGTGAACCTTGATCGCCTCGGAGAACAGCATGTTGAAGTCGAAGTTGACGTGCTTCATCACCATCAGCGCCATGAACGAGGCACCGGACAGCAGCAGCACGGCCTTGATGATCTGCACCCAGGTGGTTGCCAGCATGCCGCCGAACAGCACGTACATGCACATCAGGATGCCTACCAGGATCACCGCAACATGGTAGTCCAGGCCGAACAGCAGCTGGATCAGCTTGCCGGCACCGACCATTTGCGCGATCAGGTAGAACGCCACCACCACCAGCGAACCGCAGGCAGACAGGGTGCGGATCTGGGTCTGCCCAAGGCGGTAGGACGCCACGTCGGCAAAGGTGTATTTACCCAGGTTACGCAGACGCTCGGCGATCAGGAACAGAATGATCGGCCAGCCCACCAGGAAGCCGATCGAGTAGATCAGGCCGTCATAGCCGGACGTGAACACCAGCGCGGAAATCCCCAGGAAGGACGCCGCCGACATGTAGTCACCGGCAATCGCCAGACCGTTCTGGAAACCGGTGATCTTGCCGCCCGCCGCATAGTAGTCAGCAGCCGAATTGTTACGCTTGGAGGCCCAGTAGGTGATGCACAGCGTCGCGCCGACAAAGGCCACGAACATCAGGATTGCCGAAATATTGAGCGGTTGCTTGTGCACTTCGCCAGTGAGTGCCTCGGCCGCCCAAACGGCGGGGGCGAAGGCGGCGAGGCCCAGGACTGCAAATAGGCGCCGGATCATTGCTTGGCCTCCTTCAGAATCGCATTGTTGAGATCGTCGAACTCGCCGTTGGCGCGTCGTACATAGATGCCGGTCAGAATGAAGGCCGAAACAATCAGCCCCACACCAATCGGAATGCCCCAGGTAATCGACGACTCAGGGCTGATCTTCGCCCCCAGTACGTGCGGCCCGTAAGCGATCAGAAGAATGAATCCGGAGTACAGCCCAAGCATGATCGCCGATAGTATCCAGGCGAACTTTTCCCTTTTACGAACCAGCTCCTTGAAGCGCGGGCTGTTTTGAATCGAGAGGTAAATGCTGTCGTTCATTGTTTTTATCCTCGCAGCACAGATATGTGTTGGAACGTTATCCACTCTATGCGGCTCAAGGAGAGGTTCCAGACGACCTTAGTCTTAGAACGCAAAGTGTCGGTTTCACCCATTGAACGCGGACAAAAACAAAGGCCCGCGAGGCAAAAATGCCAAGCGGGCCTGGAAGGTGCTGACTAGACGCGTCGAATTAAATTACTGGACCCACTCGGCCACTCGTTCCGGGTGTTTGGCCACCCAATCCCGGGCCGCGACATCCGGCTTGGCGCCATCCTGAATCGCCAACATGACTTCGCCGATTTCGTCTTTCGAGGCCCACTGGAAGTTATGCAAGAACTTGGCGACTTCCGGCGCCTTCTTCTCCAGCCCCTTGCTGCCGATGCTATTGACGGTTTCCGCTGCGCCGTAAACGCCTTTGGAATCGTCAAGGAAGCGCAGCTTCCACTTGGCGAACATCCAGTGCGGTACCCAGCCGGTCACGGCAATGGACTCTTTCTTCTCTTCCGCGCGGGTCAGCTCGGCAATCATCCCGGCACCGGAACTGGCCTGCAGTTTGTAGTCCAGGCCGTAGTCCTTGATGGCCTGGTCGGTCTTGAGCATCACGCCTGAACCGGCATCGATGCCGACGATCTTGTTCTTGAAGGTGGTGTCATCCTTCAAGTCAGCGATGGAGATGGCCTTGACGTACTCCGGCACGATCAAGCCGATTTTTGCGTCCTTGAAGTTGGGACCGTAGTCGACCACCTTGTCCTTGTTCTTCGTCCAGTACTCACCGTGGGTCACCGGAAGCCAGGCCGAGAGCATGGCATCGAGTTTGCCCGTGGCCACGCCCTGCCACATGATCCCGGTCGCCACGGCTTGCAGCTTCACGTCATAGCCGAGCTTCTGCTTGATCACCTCCGCTGCCACGTGAGTGGTCGCCACGCTGTCGGACCAACCGTCGACATAGCCGATGCTCAGGGTTTTGCTGTCGGCAAATGCCTGCGTGGAGCCGATCGCCAGTGCCAGAGCGGCACCGGCGCCTAAGAGTCGTCGCATCTTCATCGTTACTTCCCCGAAAGTGCTGCGCCCGACGAATGCCGAGCAGCGTCAACGTATGTGCACAGCGCCTCCATCACGCCTCACCGCAAACTCGTTCGAACATCAGCGGAGTACTGATACCTCGATCATCAACCTCGCGACCTCGGCGACCTGCTCTACGAGCGACCTCAAGGCAGCGAGAAACGACATCAGAAAGCCAGTAACGACACCCCGACGAATTACCCTGGCAACTCCCGCCCGAACTTTGCATATCAAAATCATGCAGCCCACCAAGCCTCTGGCAAATGCAGGTAAGATGCGCGGCTTTGTTCCCGGATGGCTTGACCATGCCCGCCAGCTCGCGCTTCCCTTTTTTCGCTTATCTGTTTGCCTGCCTGCTCGGCCTTTTTGCCTTATGTGGCTACTGGTACGGCCTCGGCCAACCGGTGGTATTACCGGATGCTGCCAGCGCCACGCACAAACTGCAGTGCGCCTCCTACACCCCGTTCGATAAAGACCAGTCGCCGTTCGATGTGCCATTCAACCTGCGTCCCGAGCGCATGGACGCCGACCTTGCGCTGCTGGCGACCCGTTTTGAATGCATCCGCACTTACTCGATGACCGGCCTCGAAGCCCTGCCGGACCTGGCGCGCAAGCACGGTCTGAAAATGATGATCGGCGCCTGGGTCAACAGCAACCCGGTGGACACCGCCAAGGAAGTCGAGCTGCTGATCGCCGAAGCCAACGCCAACCCGGACGTGGTCACTGCGGTGATCGTCGGCAACGAAGCCCTACTGCGCAAGGAAATCACTGGCGCGCAACTGGCCAAGCTGATCAGTCACGTCAAAAGCCAGGTCAAACAACCGGTGACCTACGCCGACGTCTGGGAATTCTGGCTCAAACATCCTGAAATCGCCCCGACAGTGGATTTCCTCACCATCCACTTGCTGCCGTACTGGGAAGACGATCCGTCGAACATCGACGCCGCCCTGCAACACGTCGCCGAGGTACGCCAGGTGTTCGGCAATCGCTTCGCCCCCAAAGACGTGATGATTGGCGAGACCGGCTGGCCGAGCGAAGGCCGCCAGCGGGAAACCGCCGTGCCCAGCCGGGTCAACGAAGCCCGCTTCATTCGCGGCTTTGTCGCCATGGCCGAACAGCAAGGCTGGCACTACAACCTGATCGAAGCGTTCGACCAACCCTGGAAACGCGGCAGCGAAGGCGCGGTCGGTGGTTACTGGGGGTTGTTCGACGCCGACCGCCAGGACAAGGGCGTTCTCGCAGGCCCGGTCAGCAACCTGCCGTACTGGCCGCAATGGCTGGCCGTGGGCGGGCTGATATTCCTCGGCGCGTTGATGCTGGGAGGCCGCGTGCGCAGCACCCGTTCAGCATTGATATTGCCGCTGCTGGGCGCTGTCGCGGCCTGCTCTATCGGAAGCTTTGCCGAGTTGGCGCGCGTCACCAGCCGCTCTGCCGATGAATGGATCTGGGCCGTTGTGCTCGTCACCCTGAACCTGCTGGTTCTGACCCATGCAGCATTGACCCTGAGTACCCGAACCGGCTGGCGTGAACGCGCCTTCAATGCGTTGGAGCGTCGCGCCGGCTGGCTGCTGGCCGCGGCAGGCTTTGCCGGTGCGGTGATGATGCTGGGACTGGTGTTCGAGCCACGTTATCGCAGCTTCCCAAGCGCCGCCCTGCTGCTACCAGCACTGGTTTACCTGATTCGCCCGGTCAGTGTTCCTCGCCGTGAAATCGCCCTGCTGACCTTTATCATCGGCGCCGGCATCGCCCCGCAACTGTATCGCGAAGGCTTGCTCAATCAGCAAGCCTGGGGCTGGGCACTGGTCAGTGGGTTGATGGTTGCCGCGTTGTGGCGCAGTTTGCGAGTGCGCAAAGGCTGACGGCCATTCGCCTGCCGATGGGTTATCGCGGGCAAGCAGCCGGTGCCCGCACCAACCGCAACCCCGCAATCACCACCGCAAACACCGCCAGGCTGGTGTTGTACAGGGCCAGTGCAGGGAAACCGAACATCAGCGCCAGCAGCGCCAGCCACCAGCCCGCCCGCTCCGGTGCGAAAAAACCGGCCAGCGCCGCGGCCAACGCGGCCCAGCCCATGACCTTGAAGTGAATCATCAACCCCAGCCCGGAGCGCAACTGGCATTCCCAGCGACTGGCCTGATCCACGCAAATGCCGACCCACTGGGCATCTTCCATAAAGCCATAACGCGCACCATAACTGGCGACCAGCCATAGCGGCAGTACGATGCACAGCAATATCACGGGTAAACGGCGGGACATGAAACTCTCCGAGAGGCAAAACGGCGCCCAGCTTAATCGCACGAGGCCGCGAAACAAACGCATTCAACAGATAACTGGTCATCAAATGCCTGCAAAGTGTATCGTCCGGCTACTATTGACCACCACTCAGCCACTTTGGTGCCGATGCATGGCACTTTGGCGCGAAACCTGTGGTCATAGCCTGCGAACTTCATTAGGCACCTTCCTCTAAGGGATTTAGTCATGCTCCGTTCCTTGCGCTTCGCTGCCCTTTTCGGCGGCCTTATCCTGAGTGCGTCCGCACTGGCGATAGATATAGATGCCGCCAGTTATGGCTACCCGCTTACCAACCCGTTTGAAGCGACGATTGCCACGACACCGCCAGAACTGAGGCCAGAGCTGCCACTGGACGAAGATATCAATCAGGGCGATTACAGCCTGGCGCTGCGCCCCGAGCGCGCCTTCGAATTGCCGGACAACTTCTGGGCGGTGAAAAAACTCACCTACCGCATGGCCACCCAGGACCACGCCGCACCGCTGATTTTCCTGATCGCCGGCACCGGCGCACGCTACGACAGCAGCCTCAACGAATACCTCAAGCGCCTCTACTACAAGGCCGGCTATCACGTCGTCCAGCTGTCCTCGCCCACCAGCTACGACTTCATTGCCTCCGCGTCCCGCTTCGCCACCCCGGGCGTGAGCAAGGAAGATGCCGAGGACATGTACCGCGTGATGCAAGCCGTGCGCGCGCACAACCCGAATCTGCCGGTCACCGACTACTACCTCACCGGTTATAGCCTGGGCGCACTGGATGCTGCCTTCGTCGCCCATCTGGACGAAACCCGGCGCAGCTTCAACTTCAAGAAAGTGCTGCTGCTCAATCCGCCGGTGAACCTCTATACCTCCGTGACCAACCTCGACAAGATGGTGCAAACCGAGGTCAAGGGCATCAACAACAGCACCACGTTTTATGAACTGGTCCTCAACAAGCTGACCCGCTACTTCCAGGAAAAAGGCTACATCGACCTCAACGATGCGCTGGTCTATGACTTCCAGCAGTCAAAAGAGCATCTGACCAACGAACAGATGGCCATGCTGATCGGTACCTCGTTCCGTTTCTCGGCCGCCGACATCGCCTACACCTCGGACCTGGTCAACCGCCGCGGCCTGATCACCCCGCCCAAGTACCCGATCGCCGAAGGCACCAGCCTGACGCCGTTCTTCAAGCGCGCCCTGCAATGCGACTTCGATTGCTACCTCACCGAGCAGGTGATTCCCATGTGGCGTGCGCGCACCGACGGCGGCAGCCTGCTGCAACTGATCGACCAGGTCAGCCTGTACGCACTGAAGGACTACCTGCACGACAGCCCGAAAATCGCCGTCATGCACAACGCTGACGATGTGATCCTTGGCCCTGGCGACCTGGGCTTCCTGCGCAAGACTTTCGGCGACCGCTTGACGGTCTACCCTCACGGCGGCCATTGCGGCAACCTCAACTATCGCGTCAACGCCGACGACATGCTGGAGTTCTTCCGTGGCTAAACCTCTCCTGTTTCTCGCTGCGTTGCTCTGCGCAAGTTATGCCAATGCCGACAACAGCAAGGCCAACACCCCGACCGTGGTAGATCCGGACGGCTTCACCGAACCCTTGACCAAACTCAAGTTCAACCCGGGGCTGGACCAGCGCGAATTCGAGCGCTCGACCCTCAGCGCCCTGAACGTCTATGACCCGCTAGAGTCGTGGAACCGTCGGGTCTACCACTTCAACTACCGCTTCGACCAGTGGGTGTTCCTGCCGGTGGTCGACGGTTACCGCTATATCACCCCGAGCTTTCTGCGCACCGGTGTCAGCAACTTCTTCAACAACCTGGGTGACGTGCCCAATCTGGTGAACAGCCTGTTGCAACTCAAGGGCCAGCGCTCACTGGAAACCACCGGGCGCCTGCTGCTCAACACCACGGTCGGCATCGCCGGCCTGTGGGATCCGGCGACCTCCATGGGCCTGCCACGCCAAAGCGAAGACTTCGGGCAGACCCTGGGGTTCTACGGCGTTCCGGGCGGCGCCTACCTCATGCTGCCGATCCTCGGCCCCTCGAACCTGCGCGACACCGGCGGGCTGGTGGTCGACTACACGGCAGAGTCAGCGATCAACTTCCTGAACGTGTCGGAAGTCAGCGAGAACCATCCGGAAATCTTGATCCTGCGTGGCATCGACAAGCGTTACCAGACCCGCTTCCGCTACGGCCAGACAAACTCGCCGTTCGAGTACGAGAAGGTACGCTACGTCTACAGCGAAGCCCGCAAGCTGCAGATCGCCGAGTAATCACGCTGGCAACAAAAAGGCCATTCGACTCGCATCGAATGGCCTTTTTCATGCACCTGTCATCCCCTATCCTTTGTGGGAGCGAGCGTACATTGCTTGCTCAGCCTTTGACCGCGCGCCAGCCCCTGCTCACCATCATCACACCGGCCAGCACCACCGCCCCCGCCACAATCCCGGCCACGGCGTTCATCAAGCTCGGCACGATCCACGAGAAGCCGCCAACGCTCTGGCTCACACCTTCAATCCAGTGATGTACCGCGGGCACGCCATGGGTGAGAATCCCGCCACCGACCAGGAACATCGCGGCCGTACCGATCACCGACAGGCTTTTCATCAAGTACGGTGCAGCCCGCAGGATCGCGCCCCCGATGCTTTTGGCCACCTGCGCCGGTTTCTGCGTGAGCCACAAGCCGAGATCGTCGAGCTTGACGATGCCCGCCACCAGACCGTAAACACCGACGGTCATGACGATGGCAATCCCCGACAGCACAATCACCTGTTGCGTCAGCGGCGCGTCGGCCACGGTGCCCAGGGTGATGGCGATGATTTCCGCCGAGAGGATGAAGTCGGTGCGCACCGCGCCCTTGATCTTGTCCTTCTCGAAGGCCACCAGATCGACGGCCGGGTCAGCCACGGCTTCGACCAACTGCGCATGCTCGGCCTGATCTTCGGCCTTGCTGTGGAGGAACTTGTGCGCCAGCTTTTCAAACCCTTCAAAACACAGGTAGGCCCCCCCCAGCATCAGCAGTGGCGTGACCAGCCAGGGAATGAACGCGCTGATGGCCAGCGCCGATGGCACCAGGATCAGTTTGTTGATGAACGAGCCCTTGGCCACCGCCCAGACCACCGGAATTTCCCGCTCGGCGCGCACGCCAGACACCTGCTGGGCATTGAGCGCCAGATCGTCACCCAGGACGCCGGCGGTCTTTTTCGCGGCCAACTTGGTCATCAACGCAACATCGTCGAGCACCGCGGCAATGTCATCGATCAACAACAGCAAACTGCTTCCTGCCATGGCTCAGGGTGTCCTTCGTGAATAAGTGATGTGCAGCATAGCCTGCCACACTGCGTAAGGGCATTCTTGAGCGTCGCGCGAGGCCGGTGCTACCATGCGCAACCGCCAGTACAGGCAAGGAATCACCTGTTTTATGAGCACTATCCGCGAGCGCAATAAAGAACTGATCCTGCGTGCCGCCAGTGAAGAATTTGCCGACAAGGGCTTCGCTGCGACCAAAACCAGCGATATCGCGGCCAAGGCGGGGTTACCAAAGCCCAACGTCTATTACTACTTCAAGTCCAAGGAAAACCTCTACCGCGAGGTCCTGGAAAGCATCATCGAGCCGATCCTGCAGGCCTCGACGCCGTTCAACGCCGACGGCGAGCCCAGCGAAGTGCTCGGCGGCTACATTCGCTCGAAGATCCACATCTCCCGCGACCTGCCATTTGCCTCCAAAGTGTTTGCCAGCGAAATCATGCACGGCGCCCCACACCTGAGCGCCGACCTGGTGGAGCAGCTCAACGGCCAGGCCAGGCACAACATCGACTGCATCCAGACCTGGATCGATCGCGGCCAGATCGCCCCCATCGACCCCCATCACCTGATGTTCAGCATCTGGGCCGCGACCCAGACCTACGCCGACTTCGACTGGCAGATCACCGCCATCACCGGCAAGGCCAAGCTGGATGACGAGGATTACGAAGCGGCGGCGCAGACAATTATCCGCTTGGTGCTCAAGGGCTGCGAGCCGGATCGCAGGGCCGAGTGACCCGCCATCGCGGGCCTGCTTGATCCATGCAGTACCGCCCGCCGAATGGGGGCGGCCTGCGAATTCCAATCAACCGCTGCACGGATGCCTGTCAGCCAGGAACGCCAACAAGGCCTCAGTGACAAACCGCGGATTTTCCAGATTGGAGATATGTCCGGCTTCAGGTACCAGTCGATAGGGACAGCCAATCAACTCTGCCATTTCCATGGTTTCCGAAGGCGGTCTTGGAGTGTCCTGGTCACCGCACATCACCAGCGTGGCTTGCGGGTTCAACTGACTCAGACACGCCAACACATCCTCTCGACCAAACGTGATCCGCCCCAGCGGTACGATGCTCTCGCGCAAACGCTCAGGCGGTAAGGCTGCCAGTGATGCGCGAAACTGCTGATAAAGCGGTGACTGCGGGTCGATTCCCGGCCGGAAGAAAATCGGTACCACGATATCGAGAATCTGCGGCGTAATCGCACCCGCCTCCTCGATCTGCTTGAGCAACGAAAAATAGTACTGCCGGGTGGCCTCGGGTTCGGCGCCGAGGTAGGTGTCCATCAGCACCAGGCCGTTGATGCGCTGCGGGTGGGACAGGGCCAGGCGCGCCCCCCACATGCCGCCGACCGAAAGGCCGACCAGCGTCACATGCTCAAGGTCCAGGTGATCGAGCAGCGCCAGGGCCTGGCGCGCCAGGTCATCCAGGGAGGCCGTGCCCTGGGGCAGCGACCCGGACTCACCGTGTCCCCACAGGTCCAGGGCAATCACCCGATACTGTTGCGACAAGGCCGCAATCTGTGGCGCCCACATAGCCTGGTCCCACAAGTAACTACCGGCCAACAGCACCGCAGGGCCCACACCTTGGTCAATATAGTGAAGGGGTTGTCCATCAATCGTAACGAAGGGCATCCGTTGTCTCCTTTGCACAGTGTGCTTGTCAGAAATGGTCCGGCAGACTGTCCCGCGCAGGTATGAGCGTCAATTCCGGCTTCAATAGCGCATGTGACAAGGCCACCGCGCACAAGCGCTACCGACCACCCACCTCTACGCGGTCGTTGTCGCGGGCAAGCCCGCTCCCACACGACGCCTGCGACACCGATGCCGTGAGAGAGCAAGCCCGGTCCGGGCGGCGCTCCGGACAAGTGGCACTTACAAGCGCTGCAAAACTACAGCCCTTCCAGCTCTGCTATCAGGTCATTCAATCGGTCCACCTTCTCCTCGGTGATGTCCGTCGCGGACAGCCCTTCGATGTACATCGCCAACGCCTGCACCGTGCTGCACTCGAACATCGCACGCAGCGGCACATCCCGCTGCAAGGCGTTTTGTACCCGCGAGGCGATTTGCGTGGCCAGCAGTGAATGACCGCCCAGTTCGAAGAAATTGTCGCGAACCCCGACCTGCTCGACTTTCAGCACCTGCGCCCAGATGTCCGCCAGGGTTTGCTCAAGCTCCGTTCCCGGCGCCTGGTAGTCCTGGCTTTGCAACTGCCCGATCGCAAGCGCCGGCAGCTGCTTGCGATCGAGCTTGCCGTTGGCATTGAGCGGCATGCGCGACAGCCACAACCAGTGCAGCGGTACCATGTAGTCGGGTAGCACGGCGCGCAGGCGTTGCTTGATCCCCTCCAGTTGTTCACCTTGATCCTGAGTCGAATCGCTGGCCACCAGATAGCCGACCAGGTGCTTGCCGTTGACACCTTCCTGCACGCAGACCGCCGCTTCGCGGACCTCTGGCTGTTCATGCAGGCGCGCCTCGATTTCCCCCAACTCGATGCGGTAGCCGCGGATCTTCACCTGATGGTCGACGCGGCCGACGTACTCAAGCACACCGTCGGGACGCCGCCTTGCCAGGTCGCCGCTGCGATACAGGCGCTCGCCCGGGGCACCAAACGGATTGGGCACAAACACCGGGGCGGTACGCAGCGGGTCGCTGACATAACCGCGCCCCACCCCCGTGCCAGCCACGCACAATTCGCCCACGGCCCCCAGCGGCACCAGCTCCAGTGCACCATCAAGCAGGTACAAACGGTTGTTGTCGGTCGGCGTACCAATCGGCAAGTAACTGCCGCGAGTCGAGGCCTGGTCGACGCGAAAGAACGCGACGTCATCCGAGCATTCCGCCGGGCCATAGGCATTGACCAGCCCGATATCCGGGTAACGCAGCAACCATTGGTACGCCAGTTCAGGTGGCATCGCCTCGCCCGTCGGCAACATCCAGCGCAAGCCGTCCAATGACATCCGCTCCTGGGCAAGCATGCCCTGAATCAGTGAAGGCACACTCTCCAGCACGGTGATGCCCTGGGCCTGCACGTGGGCCAGCAGTCCCTGCGGATCATGGGCGATGGCGTTCGGCACGATGTCCACCCGTGCACCGAACAACGGTGCGGCAAGGAACTGCCAGACCGAGATATCAAAGCTTTGCGAAGCGGTCTGCGCGATTACGTCGATTTTGCTCAGTTGCAGGTAGGGCACCTTGCTCAACTGGTTATTGAGCATGCCGCGTTGCTCGACCATCACCCCCTTGGGCAGACCGGTGGAACCGGAGGTGTAGATCACATAGGCCAGGTTATCCGGGCCGCTGTAGATCCCCGGGTTATGCACCGGGGCCTGACCCGCCTGCACCTCCTCCCAGACCAGCAAGCGAGGTCGATTGGCACAACCGAACTCATCCAGCAATGCCACTGCCTGTTCACGGCACGCCGCACTGCACACCAGCAACGGCGTATGGCTCAGCTCGATGATCCGGCTCAGGCGCTGACTCGGCAGGTCCGGGTCCAGCGGCAGGTAACCGGCACCGGCCTTGAAGCTGCCGATGATCATCCCCAGCAGGTCTGGAGTGCGTTCCGCGAGCAACGCCACTGGCTGATCCATCCGCACCCCCGCTGCCACCAGGGCATGACCCAGGCGGTTGCTTCGCTGGTTGAGCTCGCTGTAGCTGTGGCACTGGTCCAGGCAACTGACGGCAATGCGCTGTGGATACGCGGCGACCTGGGCTTCGAACAGTTCGACATAGCTCTGCTGCAGCGGGTAGTGATGCTCGCTCTGGTTGCAGCCGTTGATCAGGAAGTCCCGCTCTTGCTCGCCCAGCAAGGGCAAGTCCGCCATGTCGCCGTGGAAACCATCGATCAGGGCAATCAACAGTCGCTTGAACTCGCCAAGCATGCGTTCGACCGTGGAGGCGTCGAAGTAACGCTGGTCGTAGGACAGGTGCAGCCCCAGGTCATCCCCCGGATAGCACACCGCCGTCAGCGGGAAGTTGGTGTGGGTTCGGCCCGAGTCCGAGGTGGCGTTGAGGCTTTGCGCACGGTCCAGCACCGAGACTTCCACCGGGGCATTCTCGAACACGAACAGGCTGTCGAACAGGGGTTGGCCCTTGGGCAGTTCGCTCTGTTCCTGGATG
Source organism: Pseudomonas sp. Irchel s3a18 (assembly GCF_900187535.1). Taxonomy (NCBI): domain Bacteria; kingdom Pseudomonadati; phylum Pseudomonadota; class Gammaproteobacteria; order Pseudomonadales; family Pseudomonadaceae; genus Pseudomonas; species Pseudomonas sp. Irchel s3a18. Next base: position 98,462 of record NZ_FYDV01000010.1, read on the forward strand.
TTCACCAACGGCAGGTACTCGTACTCGCGCAGTTGCATGTTGCTGTCCAGCAGATCGCTCAGCCATTGGCGCACACTGCAGGGTTGATCGTCTTCGGGCAGCTTGACGCGCAAGGCGATGCTGTTGATGAACAGCCCCACCGTGCGTTGCATCTCGGGCATCTCCACCGGACGCCCGGCCACGGTGACGCCGAACAGCACGTCGCGATCACCGCTCACGCGTCGCAGGACCAGGGCCCACGCCGCCTGGGCAAAGGTGTTGACGGTCAATTGATAGGCCTGGGCCAGCTCCCGCAGTCGCGCGCCGGCGCGGGCGTCCAGCCGGGTGTAGCAGTCACCGACGATCATGCCGCCACTGTCACCCGCGTGTTCACGCAGGAACGGACGGTCACCCGGTATCGACGTGGTCCGTTCAAAGCCTTGCAGATTGTGCTTCCACCACTGGCGTGCCTCGGCCATGTCCTGGCGTTGCAGCCAGCCAATGTAGTCGCGATAGCGCGGTGCCACGGCCAGTTGCGCCTCCCGCCCCTCGCCCATTGCCGTGTAGATCTCGAAGAAGTCATTCATCAACAAGGATCGGCACCAGGCATCGATGAGGATGTGGTGGTTGCTCATCATGAACCAGTAGCGTGCCGCGCCGACGCGGATCAGCCGCAGGTGGAACGGCGCCTGGTGGAGCAGGTCGAAGCCGGCCTCGCGTTCGGCCTTGAGCAAGGCTTGCAGCTTGGGCTCCTGCTCATCTTCGGCCACCGAGCTCCAGTCCAGGAACTCGATCGGGGTGCTGCCCGGCGTGTGGATAACCTGCAGCATCTGCGCGCCGATGTCCCAGCAGAACGAGGCCCGCAAGGCTTCGTGCCGAGCGATCACCGCCTGCCACGCCTGAGCGAATCGCTGCGGGTCAAGTTCACTGTGGATACGGTAACGGTCCTGCATGTAGTACAGGCCAGTGCCCGGTTCCAGCAAGGTGTGCAGCAACATGCCTTCCTGCATCGGCGTGAGCGGGTACAGGTCCTCAATCTGCGAGGCGGGAACCGGCAGCTCGTCGAGCTGCACCTGGGTCAGTTGCGCCAGCGAGAAATCTGACGGTGTCAGGCCTCCGGCATTGTCGTTCAGGCAGTGGGCGATCAGGCCCTGCAATTCGTCGAGGTAGGCCTGCGCCAATTCGCGGATGGTCTGCCCATCATGGCGCTGCGCGCTGAAGGTCCAGCGCAACAACAGCTCACCGCCATACACCTGGCTGTCGATGCTCAGTTCATTGGGCAACGGTGCATCCGGGTCATGAGCGGCACCGACGGGTTGATCCAATGGCTGGAACAGCGCGTCGTTGCCAAAGCTCTGATCGAACTGACCCAGGTAGTTGAAGGTGATTGACGCTTGCGGCAGTGCCGCCATCTGCTGCCGGCACGCGTCATCGGCCAGGTAGCGCAGCACACCATACCCCACCCCCTTGTGCGGCACTGCACGCAGTTGTTCCTTGATGGCCTTGATCGAAGCGCCCTGCCCGGTCGCGTCTTCGATGCGTTCGGGTGTCAGGCGCAAGGGGTAGGCGCTGGTAAACCAGCCGACGGTGCGCGTCAGGTCAATCTCGTCGAACAGGCTCTCACGGCCGTGGCCTTCGAGCTGAATCAGCGCCGAGTCATTGCCGCTCCAGCGGCACAGCACGCGGGCCAGGGCGGTGAGCAGCAAGTCGTTGACCTGGGTCCGGTAAGCACTGGGCGCCTGTTGCAGCAATTGCCGAGTCTGCTCGGCGCTCAACCGTACGCTGACAGTTTGTGCGTGACGCTGCTGCCGGCCACCTTCAGGGTGATCGCAGGGTAGCCCGGACCGGGCCGTGGCCAGTTGCTCTTGCCACCAGAGCAGCTCTTCGCGCAGGGATTCGCTGCTGGCATAGGCCTGCAAGCGTGCGCTCCAGTCACGTAGCGCGCTGGTTTTCGCCGGCAGGCGCACGGCCTGTTGCGCCTCGAGTTGACGGTAGACAGTCTGCAGATCGTCCAGCAACACCCGCCACGACACCCCGTCGACCACCAGGTGGTGAATGGCAATGAACAGACGTTGCCCACCCTCGGCCCCATCGACCAACACCACTCGCATCAGCGGACCCTGCTCAAGATCCAGGTTGCGCTGGGCATCGGCGAACAGCGCTTCACAGTGGTCCAGGTCCGGTACCCGGACTTGCCACAGCAAGGCGGCATCCGTCAGCGCCTGATGCTCGGCTCGCCATTGCCCGGCCATTGGCGTGAAGCGTAGGCGCAAGGCGTCATGCTGCTCGACCACCGCTAGCAACGCTTGCTCCAGTCGATGAGGTTCAAGGTTCACCGTAGGCTCCAGCAACAGCGCCTGGTTCCAGTGCTGACGCGCCGCCATATCGGTCTCGAAGAACCAATGCTGAATCGGCGTCAGTGCCGACTCACCCGTGAGCAGGCCTTGCTCGGCCATGACCTGTTCGGTACGCGTGGCCACTGCCGCCAGCGCCTGCACCGTTTGATGCTGGAACAGGTCCCGTGGGCTGAAGTGAATACCCTGCTGACGTGCCCGACTGACGACCTGGATCGACAGGATCGAATCGCCGCCCAGTTCAAAGAAGTTATCGTTGAGGCCGACCTGCTCGACGTTCAACACGTCGCACCAGATACCGGCCAGCGTCTGCTCCAGCGCGTTGCTCGGGGCGACGTACGCTTGGCGATTGAGATCCAGGTCCGGTGTGGGCAGCGCACGGCGGTCAAGCTTGCCGTTGGCCGTCAGCGGCCAGCGAGCCAACAGCATCAGGTGCGTTGGCACCATGTAATCCGGCAATTGGGTTTTCAGGTGCGCCTTGAGCGAGTCGCGCAGCGTTGCCTGCTGCGCCAGGTCCTGTTCGGCCACCTCACTGACCAGGTAGCCGGCCAGCTGTTTGCCGCTTGGGGTATCGAGCGCCAACACCACCGCTTCACGTACCGCCGGATGTTCCAGCAGGCGGGTTTCGATTTCACCGAGTTCAATGCGGAAACCGCGAACCTTCACTTGATGGTCGATGCGCCCCAGGTACTCCACCAGGCCATCGATGTGCTGGCGCACCAGGTCGCCGGTGCGGTACAGCCGCCCGCCATGAGCGGCAAACGGGTCGGCGACAAAGCGTTCGGCAGTCATCCCCGAACGCTGGTGATAGCCCTGGGCCAGACCGGCCCCGCCAATGTATAACTCACCGGTCGAGCCTTGCGGCACCAGCGCCAGGTCAGCGTCGAGAATGTAGGCCACGCGGTCACCGATCACACGGCCGATCGGTACGCTGCCGGCGCCCTCCTCCAGGTTTTGCGGGGCCAGACTGGCCAATGGCATGACCACGGTTTCGGTCGGGCCATAGGCATTGAAAAACAGACTCGGCTGGAAGGCTGCGCGGATTCGCTGCAGGTGCTCCCCGGTCAAGGCTTCGCCACCGGTGATGCACATGCGCACCGGCAGGGTTTCCCCCTGGGTGGCCAGCCATTGCGCCAACTGGCTGCCGTAACTGGGGGTGAAGCCGAGAACAGTGATGCGGTGCTGACGAATCAGCTGGCAGATCGCTTGCGCGTCCCATTGCCCCTGAGCCCGCAACACCACCTGTGCACCGCAGAGCAATGGCACCAACAGACGCTCGGTGGCGGCATCGAAGTTGATCGAATAGAAATGCAGTTCGCAGTCATCGGCACGCATGCCGAAGCGCTCGATCACCGCGCGGCAATGCATGGCGATTTCGCCGTGGGCTACCACCACGCCCTTGGGCTTGCCGGTGGAGCCGGAGGTATAGATCAGGTAGGCCGGATCCAGCGGCGAACTGATCAGGGGCAACTCGCAGTCCGGGTAATTCACCAGTCGCACGGCATCCCTATCCAGGCACCAACGCGCCACACCGGGCGGCAGTTCACCCAGCGCCTCGAACATCGCCGCGTCGCTGAGCAACAGGCCAAGGCCACTGTCTTCGATCATGTAGTGCAGGCGATCCAGCGGGTACTCCGGGTCCAGCGGCACATAGGCACCGCCCGCCTTGAGAATCGCCAGCAGCCCGATGACCATTTCCAGCGAGCGCTCCAGCGCCAGGCCGACCCGCACCTGCGGGCCGACGCCCAGCTCACGGAGCCCCCAGGCCAGACGATTGGCGCGACGATCCAGCTCGGCATAACTCAAGGTCTGAGCGGCGAAGGTCAAGGCCGGCGCGTCGGGGCGCGCCAACACCTGCTCGCTGAACAGGTGATGAATGCACTGGTCCAGGCGATGTTCGCCCGGCGCTTGCGCAAGGCTGGCCAACAGCTGTTGCTGCTCGGTGGCGTCCAGTAACGGCAGTTCACTGAGTCGCTGTTCAGGGTCGCTGATCAAGGTACGCAGCAGGTTGCGCCAATGCCCGGCCATGCGGGCGATGCGCGGCTCATCGAACAGATCGGTGCTGTAGGTGAAACAGCAACCCAACCGATGATCGAGTTCGGTGACTTCCAGGTTCAGGTCGAACTTGGTCGCCCGTGCATCGTTGGCCAGATACTCGACCGTCATGCCGGCCAGCGAACGGCTCTGCTGGAACTCCCAGCGCTGAACGTTGCACATCACTTGGAACAGCGGGTTGTAGGCCGTGCTGCGCGGTGGCTGCAAGGCTTCTACCAAGTGATCGAACGGCAGGTCCTGGTGGGACTGACCTTCGATGACTCGCTGGCGAACCTGCTCGAACAACTCGGTCACCGTCATCTGCCCGTCGAGCTGACAACGCAGGACCTGGGTGTTGAGAAACGCACCGATCAGCCCTTCGCTTTCCGGGCGAATGCGGTTGGCCACCGGAGCACCGATACGCAAGTCGGTCTGGCCACTGTAGCGGTAGAGCAATACGGCCAGGGCGGCGGTCATGGTCATGAACAGGGTCAGGCCCTGTTGTGCATTGAAGGTGCGCACCCGTGTGGCGAGGTCGTCACTCAGATCAAAGCGAAACAGCTCGCCCCGATGACTTTGCACCGCAGGTCTTGGGCGGTCACCCGGCAGCTCCAGCAGCGGATGCTCATGGCCCAGCTGTGCAGTCCAGTAGTCGAGCTGACGCTGACGCTCGCCGGACTCCAGCCATTGACGCTGCCAGACACTGTAATCCAGGTACTGCACCGGCAACGGTTCCAGCGGCGACCCCCGATCATCGAGGAAGGCTTCGTACAAGGCCGCCAACTCACGGGCAAAGATATCCATCGCCCAGCCTTCGGTGACGATGTGGTGCAAGGTCAGTACCAGGTAGTGCTCGTGCTCGGCGGTCTTGACCAGGCAGGCCCGAAGCAACGGCCCGGTTTCCAGATTGAACGCGGTGTGCGCTTCACGGTCGGCCAGTTGCTGGACTCGCTCCTCGCGCAGGTCAGCGTCCAGCGTCGAAAAGTCCTGCCAGTCCATGCGCAGGCCGGTTTGCGGATGAACCCGCTGCCAGGCCACACCGTTAACGCTGGGGAAGGTGGTGCGCAGGGTTTCGTGACGCATGACCAGCGCTTGCAACGCCGCCTCGAAACGCCCGACATCCAGCAGCCCGCGCAAACGCGCCATGCCGCCAACGTTATAGGCCGGGCTGTCCGGCTCCATCTGCCAGAGGAACCACATGCGCTGCTGGGAATAGGACAACGGCACCGGTGCTCTGCGGTCGACTTTCTCGATCGGCGGCTGTTGGTTGCGCTGACCCGACGCTTGAATCAAGCGCACCTGCTCGGCGAAGTCACCCAGCTCGCTGGCCTCGAACAACACCCGCAGCGGCAACTCGACGTCGCAGGCCTGCCGGGTCCGGGAGATGATCTGGGTGGCCAGCAACGAGTGGCCGCCGAGGGCGAAGAAGTCATCGCGCAGACCGACCTGGGCCTGGCCCAGCACTTCACGCCAGATCGCGGCGATCTGCTGCTCCAGCGCCGTGACCGGTTCAATCTGCTCACGCACCTGCCACTGGGGCTGCGGCAACGCACGACGGTCGACCTTGCCACTCGGGCTCAAGGGCATTGTGTCCAGGCGCACCAACTGTGCCGGGACCATGTACTCCGGCAGCTCGGCAGCCAGTGCGTGTTTCAGGCGCTGACTTTGCGCCTCTGGCGCTTCAACGCTATCGACCACCGTGTAGTAGCCGATCAACTGCGCGCCGGCAACGGTGTCACGCACCAGCACCACGGCCTGTACGACGTTGTCCTGTGCCAGCAGGCGTGCTTCGATTTCTTGCGGCTCGACCCGGAAGCCACGCAGTTTGATCTGCTGATCGAGACGTCCGAGGTATTCCAGAGCACCCTCCGCGCTCCAGCGCACGCGGTCACCGGTGCGGTACAAACGCGCCCCTTGTTCACTCAGCGGATCGGCGACAAAGCGTTCGGCGGTCAACCCGGGTCGTCCCAGATACCCCCGAGCCAGGCCGGTACCACCGATGCACAGCTCGCCGGGGACTCCGGCCGGCAGCGGATTGAAATCACTGTCCAGCACCCGGCACACCACATTGCCCAGCGGCCGGCCAATCGGCGAGCGTTCGCCATCGCTCGTGTGGCAGTGCCAATGGGTGACGTTGATCGCCGTTTCAGTCGGGCCGTAGCGGTTGTGCAGTTGTACCGCCGGCAATTGCTCCAGCACGCGGTTGCGCAACTCGGCAGGCAAGGCTTCGCCACCGGAGAACAGGCGGCGCAGGCGGGTGCATGCGGCCGTCGTGGGCTCGTCGATGAACAGCTGCAACAACGCTGGTACAAAGTGCAGCGTGGTCACGCCGAAAGCTTGCACCAGGTGGGCAATGCGCTGGGGGTCGCGATGCTCCCCAGGGCCTGCCAGCAGCAAACGACAGCCAGTGATCAACGGCCAGAAACACTCCCACACCGACACGTCGAAACTGATCGGCGCCTTTTGCATCAGCACATCGCTTTCATCGAGGCGGTAGGTGGCCTGCATCCACTGCAGCCGTTCGCTGAGTGCCCCATGGGTGTTGCCGACACCCTTGGGCTGGCCGGTGGAGCCGGAGGTGTAAATCACGTAGGCCAGGTTGTCGCCCTGCAGGTGCAGCCCCGGTGCATGACTCGACCAACTGTCAAGGTTGAGGGTGTCCATGGCGATGACACTGACACCCACCGCTGTCGGCAGGCGTTGCAGCAGCTGACTCTGGGTCAGCAGCAGCGTCACGCCGCTGTCTTCGAGCATGTAGGCCAAGCGCTCGGCCGGGTAATCCGGGTCCAGTGGTACATAGGCGCCACCGGCCTTGATGATCGCCAGCACGCCGATCAACAGCTGCGGCGATCGCTCGGCGGCAATCGCCACACAGACGTCCGGCCCCACACCTTTGTCGCGCAGGTAATGGGCCAGGCGGTTGGCCTGGGCGTGCAGCTCGGCGTAGTCCAGTTGCCCGCCCTCCCACATCAGGGCAATGCGTTGCGGGGTCAGGCGCGCTTGCTCGTTGAGCAACTCCGGTAGCCATTGGTTCGCCGTGGTGCGGGGTGCAACACTCCACTGTGCTTGCTCGGCGTGTTCGCTGGGCTCAAGCAGAGACAGGTCGCCAATGGCCAGTTGCGGCTGCTCGCAAACACCGCGCAACAGGTTGACCAAGTGCCGGGCCAGACGCTGGACCGTCGCTTCATCGAATAGCTCATCGGCGTAGTCGAAGGACAGGCTCAAGCGGCCATTGCGGTCCTCTTCACTGTGCAGTTGCAGGTCGAACTTGGCCTCGCGGCTGTGCCACGACAGCTCCTCGGCGAGCAGCCCCGGCAAGCGGCGCAGGGCACCGAGGTCACGCTGTTGATGGTTGAACATCACCTGGAACAGACCCTGCTCGCGGGCTTGCGGGAACGCCTCGAGCAGTTGCTCGAACGGCAGGTCCTGATGGGCCTGGGCATCCAGTGCGCGGGCGCGGGTTTGCGCCAGCAGTTCGACAAATGGCAGACGCGAATCCACTTCGGCGCGCAGCACCTGGGGGTTGATGAAGAAGCCGATCAGCCCCTGGGTTTCCAGGCGCGGACGGTTGGCATTGGGGACGCCAATCCGGATATCGCGCTGGCCGCTATAGCGATGCAACAGGCTCTGGAACCCTGCCAGCAACAGCATGAAGGTCGTCGCATCAAGAGCCTGGGCGGTCTGGCGAATCGCCTCGCTCAAGCCAGCGTCCAGTCGCTGGGTGTAGCGTGCTGCGCTGCGCAACGCCTGGGCAGAGCGTGGATGATCGGTCGCCAGGTTCAGGGCCGGGTGCTCGTCGCCCAACTGCTGCTTCCAGTAAGCCAGTTGCCGCTCGCCCTCCCCCTGCGCCAGCCATTGGCGTTGCCAACTGCCGTAATCCGCATACTGCAACGGCAAGGCGGCAAGGGCAGCGGTCTGGCCCTGGACAGCGGCGGCATACAGGTGCGAGAACTCGTCGATCAGCACGTTCAGCGACCAGCCATCGGCAATGATGTGATGCAGGGTCACCAGCAATTGGTGCTCTTCATCGTCCAGGCGTACCAGGGTGACCCAGAATAACGGGCCGTTCTCCAGATCGAACTGGGTGCGGGCCTCGTCTTCACGAATCTGCCGGGCACGGGCTTCACGCTCGGCCAGCGGCAGGTCGCTGATATCGATCAATTGCAGGTTGAACTCACAGGCGGGGTCGACCTGCTGCAGCGCCTGGCCGTCCCGTTCGAAAAACCGCGTGCGCAGGGATTCGTGGCGCTCGATCAACTGTTGGAAACTGCCGCGCAAGGCGTCTTCATCCAGCTCGCCACGCAGCTGCAAGGCACCGGGAATGGTGTAGGCGCTGCTCTGCGGTTCCAGTTGCCAGGTAATCCACAAACGGTTTTGCGCCAGCGATTGCGGCAATGCTGCGTTGCGCGCCAAGGGCTTGATGGTGCCCAAGGCCTGCCCGCCGTCCTGTTGTTGTCGTGCCACTGCCGTGGCAAATGCCGCGAGGGTCGGGGCCTCGAACAGCAGGCGCAGATTCAACTCCAGACCCAACGCCTGGCGCAGGCACGCCACCACCTGCGTGGCGGCGATGGAGTTGCCACCCAACAGAAAGAAATGATCGTCGGCGCCCACGTGCTCGACGTGCAGATGGTCGCACCAGATCTGGCCGATCAGGCTTTCAAGTTCCGACACCGACCGAGGCTCGCCAGCGGCGGGCTCATCATCGTCGGGGAACTGCGCGTAGGCGTCGAGGCTGCCATCGACCTGCCGGCTGCGACACGCCGAGCGCTGTAGCTTGCCGCTCGAGGTCTTCGGCAGCGCACCGGGATTGAGTAACACCACGACGCTGGGGACCTCCTGAAAGGCCTCGGCCACCGCCTGGCGAATGGCTTTGATCAGCGTCTCGGGCGCCAGGATTTTCTGCACGCTGCGGCTGATTTCCGCAGCGATGCCGATACCGTCCTGGCCCTGATGATTCACGGCGAAGGCCGCGACCCGACCTTTGCGCACCACCTCCACTTCGCGCTCGATGGCCTGTTCGATGTCCTGTGGATACAGGTTGTGGCCGCGCACAATCAGCATGTCTTTCAAGCGCCCGGTGATGAACAGTTCGCCATCGCGCAGGAAGCCCAGGTCGCCGGTGCGCAACCAGGTGCGCCCTGCATGCTGGACAAAGGTCTGCGCCGTGGCTTCGGGGTTACGCCAGTACCCATGGGCGATACTCGGCCCGGCCGCCCAGACTTCGCCGACCTGTTGGTCAGCCAGTTCCGTCAGCGCCTGGGGGTCGACGATCAGCACCGCGTGTTCAGGCTGGCTGTGGCCGCAACTCATGATGGCGCCACCCTCGCCCGGTTCGGCACGGTTCTGCGCCAACGCCTGCTCATCCAGACGCAGCGCCGGGATACCCTGGCCGCGCGCACCGCCTGCTACGAACAGCGTGGCCTCGGCCAACCCGTATGACGCCATGAAACTGTCCGGGGTAAACCCGCTGACGGAAAACTTCTCGGCGAAACGCTCCAGGGTGTCGAGACGAATCGGTTCAGAGCCGGAATAGGCCACGCGCCAGCCACTGAGGTCCAGACGCTCCAGCGCCGACTCGCTGACCCGCTCGCTGCACAGCCGATAGGCAAAGTCCGGACCGCCGCTGATGGTGCCGCCGTACTCACTGATCGCTTCCAGCCAGCGCAGCGGTCGCGCGAGGAAATACGCCGGCGACATCAATACGCAGGGCACACCACTGAAGATCGGTTGCAGCAGGCCACCAATCAGCCCCATGTCGTGGTACAGCGGCAACCAGCTGACGATCACGTCATCCGGGTTCAGGTCGATGCCAAACCCCCGGCGGATCAGCAGTTCGTTGGCGACCAGGTTACCGTGGCTGACCTGCACGCCTTTAGGCAACGCCGTGGAGCCCGAGGTGTATTGCAGGAAGGCGATGTCATCAGCCTGCAGGCACGGTACCTGCCAACGCTCGGCCAGCGAACGGTCCAACTCGTCGATGCACAGCCATTGCGGCGCGTGCACGGTGCTCAGCTCACTCATTTGCTGCAACGAATCACGCAGGTCGGTACTGGTCAGCAACAGGCGCGGCTCGGCATCGTGAATGATCGAGAGCAGGCGCTCCTGATGATGACGGCGCGCCGATTCCGGTGGATAAGCCGGCACCGCGATAACGCCGGCGTACAGACAACCGAAAAACGCCGCGACGTAATCCGGACCGCTGGGGAACAACAGCACCGCGCGATCGCCGGGTTGTGCCTGCGCCTGCAGGGCCGCCGCCAGGGTTCGCGCGCGAAGGTCCAGCTCGCGGTAACTCAAGACGACGCCCTGCTCCGGCGTTTCGCCAAGAAAGCGCAAGGCCATCCGGTCCGGCGTCAGGGCCGCGCGGCGCTGGAGGGCTTGGACCAGTGTGCTGGGGAGTTCGAACGCGTCGCTCATGAGGGTTCCTGCCTGAATTCGGCTTGCAAATGGAGTCGATTTTTTCTTGCGCCACGTCCACTGAAGAACGTGCAGGACGCGGTCTTTGCCGACCGCGCAAGGCTTGGTAAAGCGGCAAAACCGGGGCCATCGCCCGGAGCCATTCACCAATGAGAACGGATGGAGAATCGAAATAATTAGTCCGTGCTTGAGGCTCAGCGCAGCGGTTCACGGCCTCTCAGCGTGAGGCGGTTCGCAAAACGCCTTGCCCAATAGAATTAATTATCCCTCTCAATTGACAATAATTATCATTAAGCCTAGCTTGTCGCTCGATGCGTTGGACGGCTCCAAATCCCTTGTCGTCCCACTAACTTTTTGCAGCAAGGTGACTTCCATGACGGAACCAGTGTTCACAAGCAGGTGTGACTCACCCTTACTCCAGGCATTCGTTGATAACAGACTGACTTTGGTGAAGATCGCCGCTCGTATTACCGGTTGCCGATCCCGCGCTGAAGACGTGGTCCAGGACGCCTTCTTCCGGTTGCAGTCGGCGCCGCAGATCACGTCCTCGTTCAAGGCACAGCTCAGCTACCTGTTCCAGATCGTGCGCAACCTGGCGATCGACCACTACCGTAAACAGGCGTTGGAGCAGAAGTATTCAGGGACTGAAGAAGAAGGCTTGAACGTGGTCATTCACGGTGCTTCACCAGAAACGTCACACATCAACTTCTCGACCCTGGAACATATCGCCGACGCCCTCGGTGAACTGCCGAGCCGCACTCGCTACGCCTTCGAGATGTATCGCCTGCACGGCGTGCCCCAGAAGGACATCGCCAAGGAGCTGGGCGTGTCGCCGACCCTGGTGAACTTCATGATCCGCGATGCGCTGGTGCATTGCCGCAAGGTCTCGGGCACTCGCAGCGATACCTTCGCCCGTCGCTGACCCCGAACACCCCTTGTGGCGAGGGATCTGGCTCCCTCGCTACAAAAAACCTTCCTGGCCAACCAATCACGCCAACGCACAACGATCAAAAAACCGTTCACGCCCCAGAATCATCAGCGCCGCGCGCTTGTGAGGAAAGTCGAATTCCTTTTCGCAGTGGAAGCACTGGTTGTGCAGGTGCCCGATCATCTTCGCGTTGTCGGCGCGCGGTTCGGCCACCACCCGTTGCGTGCGCGCATCATCCAGGAACAGGTAGTGCACCAGTGCCGAGAGCCAGCTCGCCACCTTGTGTGGGCCCCGGTGCTGTTCTTCGCCGACCAGCATGTGAATTCCACGATCATAGTCACCGGCCTCATAGAACGGAGCGATGCGGTCTTCCTTGGCCCAATAGGCTTCGAAGTAGGCAAACGGCTGATCGTCGAAACAGCCGATCAAGGTCAGCGTGTGAGGGTCGGTTTCCAGCTTGGTCAGGTACTCGCGATGCTGTTCCAGGCTGCCACTCTCCTGCCAGAAACTCGCGACTCGCGGACTGTTCTGCCAGCGATTGAAGCGCGCCAGATCGTTGTCGATTTCAACCGTGCGCAAGGATATCCAGGCCCCCAGCCGGGCATCGAAGCGGCGGTAGACCTCACCCCGGGGCTTCACGGAACGCTTGGGATGGCGCTTGCCGGCACTGATCAACATCTGTTGTGGATAACTGCCGTTGCATGACTCGCCCAGCCAGGGTTGGGGCAATTGCCAGAACAGGCTGCGCTCGCAGCGGTACTGCGCGGCGTGTTCAGTGGTGATCAGCAAGCCACTGAACAAAGCTTGCGTGGGAGGCTCATCCAGATGCCAGGTCAGGGACTGACATCCCGGGTCACGGGCAAACAACCAGTAACAGGCCGCCCACAAGGCCTCGCCTACAGGACGGCCAAACAGCGCCTGCACACGCAGGTGCAACCCGGGCTCACGGCTCAGGCTCAACTGAATCAGCGGTTGTCCTTGCAGAGACAGGCTCAGCCGGCTCTCGCTTTCATCACCAGCAAGACGGTGCCCCAGCGGTAGTGCAAGGGCCGTCAGATCGTTCAGATTGGACATGGGTCGGGCTCACGGTAATCATCGACTGTTCGTTGATGTGACGTGAGCGGCGCAGGGAAATTTAGGGCTGGCCGGCAAATCGGCGCGGGCGCACCGGGCTTCAGCCCTTGGGCACCGGGACGATAGCGATCTTGTACGGCTCAAAAATCTTCAGCATCTGCCCGTTGTCCCGCAGGCCTTGCAGCAACTTGCCGAATGCCTCGCCGCTGATCGGCGCCGTCGGGCGAATCAGCGCGTAATGGTGATAGACCTGATCGATGCGTTCGGACGCCAGCAACTGTTGCGCGACCGCCTCGTTACGCAAGAAATAATCGAACAGGTACGAACGGGTGACCAGCGCGATATCGGCGCGATCACGCAGGACCATCAGCAGGTTGCTGTCGTGGGAGTAGGTCAGCGTGGCGTTATATTCGTCTGCGAGAAACTTTGGGGTCGCGTTGAAATTGGCAAAGGCATAGTGATATCCACTGAACAATGCCAGCCGTTTACCTTGCAGGTCGGAAAAATACGTTTGCTCGCGACCGGGACGTCGTTGGGCGACGAAGATTTCCGCATCTTCCAGCCCCATGTCGACGGTCGTGTGGGGAATGTCCTGCCAGCCCCAGGCCGGGTTCTCGAAGATCGCCATGTCGACCCGCCCCTGCGTGAAGTCACCAAAGCGACGCGGAATCGAGGTCGGTACCAGGATAAATTGATAGTCGGTTTGCAGTTGGTTCAGGGCTACTACCAATTGCGGCAACAACCCGGTGTCGGCACCGCTTTCCGGGCGGACGGTGTAAGGCGGAAAGTGCGCCGCACCGACTCGCACCAACTGTGCAGCCAAAGTCGGCTGTACGAACAGCACAGCCAGCGCCATCAGTAAAATCCGCGAAGCCGTCCACATTGGCGAAGCCATCAAAAACACCACCCCTGAAAATACTGTCTCCTTCATCACGCTAGGCGGTTTCACCCACTTAGACAATGTACGGAGGACTATTTAATGGTTTTTACCAAACCGTCATTTTTCATCCAGCACCAGAATCAACGCTTCATCAGCCAATTGATCAAGGCTCATGCTGCCGTCCGGGCGAAACCAGGTGGTGGTCCAGGACAAGGCCCCCGTCAGGAAACGCCGGGTGATGAACACGTCGCCGCGTATGAATCCGGCGTCCTTGGCCTCCCCCAGCACCTGCAACCAGATCTGCTCATAGATGTCGCGCAATGCCAGCACCTGGGCTTGCCCGTCCTCGGACAACGAGCGCCATTCATAGACCAGTACCGCCATGGCCTCACCGCTACCGCCCATGATCGACTGCAGTTCGCAGCGGATCAGCGCCAGCAGCCTTTCACGCACCGTGGGGGCCTGAGCCAGCGACGCGCGCATCAAGGCGGTGTTGTAGCGAATGGTTTCTTCCATCACCGCCCGCAGGATTTCATCCTTGCTCTTGAAGTGATGAAAGATGCTTCCCGACTGAATCCCCACCGCACTGGCCAGGTCACGCACCGTGGTGCGCTCGTAGCCCTTGTTGCGAAACAGGTGAGCGGCCATCTGCAGCAGTTTGCCGCGAGCGCTGTCAGGGTCGGTCAGTTGCCCGTTGTCGACCAACTCGCGCATTACCAGCAGGGCTTTTTGCTCGTCCACCCGTTCTCTCCTACAGTCGCTCAATCTAATGTGCGGCCACACCGCCAACGCAGTGGGTTGCGCGGGCAATTTAAGCTGGCCGGGGAAACCAAGCAAGCGCTTGGGCAGAAGTTGTAACCGGCATTTACAAACCAAGCGCTTGCTTGGTAGTCTCAAACCACTTCTGTCGGAGGCTCGCAATGAACAAAACCGTTCGTATCGGCTGTGCCAGTGCCTTTTGGGGCGACACCTCGACCGCCGCGGCGCAATTGGTCGAAGGCGCCCAGCTGGACTACCTGGTGTTCGACTATTTGGCGGAAATCACCATGTCGCTGCTGGCCGGTGCCCGCCTGAAAGATCCCCAGGCCGGTTACGCCACCGACTTCGTCGAGGTGCTCGGTCCGCTCCTGGGCCGCATCAGCCAACAGAGCATCCGCGTGATCAGTAACGCCGGCGGGGTCAATCCACTGGCCTGCGCCGCCGCGTTGCAAAGCGCATGCGATGCGGCCGGTGTGCCCCTGAAAATCGCCGTGTTGCTGGGCGATGACCTGCAGCCGCAATTCAAGCAACTGGCGACCCGCGGCGTGCAGGAAATGTTCAGCGGCGCGCCCCTGCCCCCGATGTGCGTCTCGACCAATGCCTACCTGGGCGCTCCCGGCATCGTCGAAGCCCTGCGCCAGGGTGCGGACATCGTGATTACCGGGCGCGTGGTCGACAGCGCCGTGGTCAGCGCCGCCCTGGTGCATGAGTTCGGCTGGTCATGGCAGGACTACGACAAACTGGCCCAGGCCGCACTGGCCGGGCACATCATTGAATGCGGGGCGCAGTGCACCGGCGGGAACTTCACCGATTGGCGAGCAGTGCCAGACTACGAACACATCGGCTTTCCCGTCGTCGAAGTCGGCGCCGATGGCCAGTTCACAGTCGGCAAACCCGAAGGCTCCGGCGGGCTGGTCACCCCGCTGACGGTGGGCGAGCAACTGCTGTATGAAATCGGCAACCCGCGCGCCTACCTGCTACCCGACGTGGTCTGTGATTTCAGCCAGGTCAAACTCCAGCAGCACGGCCACAACTGTGTTCAGGTGCACGGCGCCAAGGGCTTGCCCCCTTCGGCGCAGTACAAGGTCAGCGCCACGTATCCGGATGGCTTTCGCTGCACCGCCAGCTGCCTGATCGCCGGCATCGATGCCGTGGCCAAGGCACGCCGTGTCAGCGATGCAATCATCGCCAGGACTTCGGAGATGTTCAGCCAGCGCGGCTGGGCGCCCTACAGTGAAGTCAACATCGAACTGCTCGGCAGCGAAGCGACCTACGGTCCCCACGGCCAGCGCCAGGACAGCCGCGAGGTGGTGATCAAACTCGCGGTGCGGCACCCGAACAAGCAGGCATTGATCCTGTTTTCCCGCGAGATCGCCCAGGCGGCCACCGGCATGGCACCGGGCTTGACCGGCATCGTCGGTGGCCGGCCGACGGTGTACCCGCTGATCCGTCTGTATTCGTTCCTGATCGACAAAACGGCCTGCGCGCTGGAAGTCGATCTACAAGGTCAGCGTTACGCCTGCCCCCTGCCCGCCCTCGATCATCTTGATACTGCCACCCTGCCGGTGCCCTTTGCCCCGCCCAAACCCCAGGGCCGGGCCGACGCCAGTGTGGCGCTGGTGAAACTGGCGGTGGCGCGCTCCGGCGACAAGGGCAATCACAGCAACATCGGTGTCATGGCCCGCTCGCCCGATTACCTGCCGTGGATTGCCGAAGCGCTGACGCCCGAGGTGATGGTCGACTGGATGAGTCACGTACTCGACCCGGTCCACGGGCGAGTCGAGCGCTGGTACCTGCCCGGCACCCACAGCCTGAACTTTCTCTTGGAAAACGCCCTCGGTGGCGGGGGCGTGGCCAGCCTGCGGATCGACCCGCAAGGCAAGGCATTCGCTCAGCAGCTGTTGGAAATCCAGATCCCGGTGCCGCAAAGCATCGCTGACCAAGTCAACTAGAGGACTGTCACCGTGGCCTTCGATTCAATATTCAAACCCGATCTGTTTGCTGGCCAGAACATCCTCGTCACGGGCGGTGGCAGTGGCATTGGCCGTTGCACCGCCCATGAGCTGGCGGCCCTCGGCGCCCATGTGCTGCTGGTGGGGCGCAAGCCGGAGAAGCTGCAGCAGGTTGCCGCTGAAATCACCGAAGACGGCGGCAAGGCCAGTTGGCAGGCCTGCGACATTCGCGATGAAGAAGCGGTCAAGCAGCTGGTGGCGCAATTGATCGAGGCACACGGTCCGATCCAGGGGTTGGTGAACAATGCTGGCGGCCAATACCCGGCGCCCCTGGCCTCGATCAATCAGAAGGGCTTCGAAACCGTGCTGCGCACCAACCTGGTGGGCGGTTTCCTGATGGCCCGGGAAGTGTTCAACCAGTCCATGAGCAAGACCGGCGGCGCGATCGTCAACATGCTCGCCGACATGTGGGGTGGCATGCCTGGCATGGGTCACTCGGGGGCCGCGCGCTCGGGCATGGACAACTTCACCAAGACCGCCGCCTTCGAATGGGGGTATGCCGGGGTGCGCGTCAACGCGGTAGCGCCGGGCTGGATTGCCTCCAGTGGCATGGACACCTACGAAGGTGCCTTCAAGGCCGTGATCCCGACCCTGCGTGAGCATGTCCCCCTCAAACGCATCGGCACCGAATCGGAGGTCAGTGCGGCGATCGTTTTCCTGCTGAGCCCGGCCGCCGCGTTTGTCAGCGGCAGCACCCTGCGCATCGACGGCGCCGCCAGTCTTGGCAGCCGGGCGTGGCCGCTGCACAAGGCGCAACACAGTGAGTCGTTCAATGGCTTCCATCGAGCGTATTTACCCGACGTGCTCAAGGGCGAGGGTTGATCCATGCCAGTCATCGAATCCCTGCTAGACCCCCTTAGCCCGCAGTTTGCGCAAAACCGCGAGGCGATGCTCGGCGGCATCGAGCAAATCCGCCAGCTGGAACGCAACCTGCTGAGCAAGGCCGCCGAAGCCAAAGCGAAGTTCGACAAGCGCGGGCAGTTGTTGCCGCGCGAACGCTTGAACCTGTTGCTCGACCCCGGCGCGCCGTTTCTCGAACTGGCGAGCCTGGCCGGCTACAAGCTGCACGATGACAAGGACGGTAGCCAGGCCGGCGGCGGCCTGATCGCCGGGATTGGCCATGTGTCCGGCGTGCGGGTACTGGTGGTGGCCAACAACAGTGCGATCAAGGGCGGCACCATCTCCCCCAGCGGCCTGAAGAAATCCCTGCGCCTGCAACAGATCGCCATGGAAAACAAACTGCCGATAATTACCCTCGCCGAGAGCGGTGGTGCCAACCTCAACTACGCCGCCGAGATCTTTGTCGAGGGCGCACGCAGCTTCGCCAACCAGGCACGGATGTCGGCCATGGGCTTGCCGCAGATTACCGTGGTGCATGGTTCGGCAACGGCCGGTGGCGCCTATCAGCCGGGCCTGTCGGATTACGTGGTGGTGGTGCGCGGCAAAGCCAAACTGTTTCTCGCCGGGCCGCCGCTGCTCAAGGCCGCCACGGGCGAGGTCGCCACCGACGAGCAGCTCGGCGGCGCCGAAATGCACGCGCAAATCGCCGGCACCGCCGAGTACCTGGCCGAGAATGATGCCGACGGTGTGCGCCTGGTGCGCGAGATCGTCAGCCTGTTGCCGTGGAACGCTCGACTGCCACGGCTCGCCGCCCAACCCTGGGACGAACCGCTCTACCCCATCGACGAACTGCTGGGGCTGATTCCTGATGACCCGAAAAAACCCTACGACGTGCGCGAGATCATTGCCCGCATCGCCGATGGCTCGCGCTTTCTGGAGTTCAAGGGGGAGTTCGACCAGCAAACCCTCTGCGGTCATCTGAACATCCAGGGACGGCCTTGCGGTTTCATCGGCAACAACGGCCCGATCACCCCCCAAGGCGCCAGCAAGGCGGCGCAGTTCATTCAGTTGTGCGATCAGAGTCAGACCCCCCTGCTGTTTTTCCACAACACCACCGGCTTCATGGTCGGCACCGAGTCGGAACAGCAAGGGGTGATCAAACATGGCTCGAAGCTGATTCAGGCGGTGGCCAACGCACGGGTACCGAAGCTGACCCTGGTGGTCGGCGGCTCCTATGGCGCTGGCAACTACGCGATGTGTGGCCGGGGCCTGGACCCGCGCTTCATTTTCGCCTGGCCCAACAGCCGTACGGCAGTGATGGGTGGGGCCCAGGCCGGCAAGGTGCTGCGCATCGTCACCGAAGCCAAACAGCTCAAGGACGGCCTGGTCCCGGATCCGAAGATGCTCGACATGCTGGAACAGGTCACCGCGCAAAAACTCGACAGCCAGTCCACCGCCCTCTATGGCAGTGCCAACCTGTGGGACGACGGGCTGATTGATCCACGGGACACCCGTACGCTGCTGGGCTACCTGCTGGATGTTTGTCACGAGGCCGAGGTTCGTCAGTTGCAGCCCAACAGTTTTGGTGTCGCACGGTTTTAGTCAGTCGGTCGTTCCCGCGCGCCGCGCGGGAATGCAGCCCGGGACGCTCTGCGTCCCAACAGCGGACGCAGAGCGTCCAAAGAAGCGTTGCCACGCAGAGCGTGGGAGCGATCAGGGTTCGCCAGGAGAACAACAACAATGATCTTTACCCAGGAACACGAAGCACTTCGCCGTACCGTCCGCCAGTTTGTCGACCGCGAAATCAACCCTCACGTCGACGAGTGGGAGAAAGCCGGGCGCTTTCCGATCCACGAGATTTTCCGCAAGGCCGGCGAGCTCGGCCTGCTGGGGATTTCCAAGCCGGAAAAATTCGGCGGCATGGGCCTGGACTACAGTTATTCGATTGTCGCCGCCGAAGAGTTCGGCACCATTCGTTGCGGCGGGATACCGATGGCCATCGGCGTGCAGACCGACATGTGCACCCCGGCCCTGGCCCGGTTCGGTTCCGATGAGTTGCGCGACGAGTTCCTGCGCCCGGCGATCAGTGGCGAGCAGGTCGGTTGCATCGGTGTCTCGGAAGTCGGGGCCGGTTCCGATGTCGCAGGGCTGAAAACCACCGCCCGCAAGGACGGTGACGATTACGTGATCAACGGCAGCAAGATGTGGATCACCAACTCGCCGAACGCCGACTTCATCTGCCTGCTGGCTAATACCTCGGACGACAAGGCACACATCAACAAGTCGCTGATCATGGTGCCGATGAACACCCCCGGCATCAGCCTCAGTCCGAACCTGGACAAGCTGGGCATGCGCAGCTCGGAAACCGCCCAGGTGTTTTTCGACAACGTGCGTGTACCGCAACGCAACCGCATTGGCCACGAAGGCGCCGGCTTCATGATGCAAATGCTGCAGTTCCAGGAGGAACGCCTGTTCGGGGCCGCCAACATGATCAAGGGCCTGGAGTACTGTGTCGACAGCACCATCGAGTACTGCAAGGAGCGCAAGACGTTCGGCAACGCGCTAATCGACAATCAGGTCATCCACTTCCGCCTTGCCGAACTGTCGACTGAAATCGAATGCCTGCGGGCCCTGGTCTATCAGGCCACCGAGCAGTACGTCAAAGGCCAGGATGTCACCCGCCTGGCGTCCATGGCCAAGCTCAAGGCCGGACGCCTGGGGCGCGAGGTCAGTGACAGTTGCCTGCAATACTGGGGCGGCATGGGCTACATGTGGGACAACCCGGTGGCCCGTGCCTATCGCGATGTGCGGCTGGTGTCGATCGGCGGCGGGGCCGACGAAATCATGCTGGGGATCATCTGCAAACTGATGGGCATCCTGCCCGGGAAGAAAAAATGAGCACCCTGCCCGCTTGCCAGACCCTGTTGCTGGTGCAGCACAACGGCGTGCTGCACATCACCTTGAACCGTCCGGACTGCCGCAATGCCATGAGCCTGCAGATGGTCACTGAGTTGCGCGCGGTGCTGGCGGCGGTGCGCGATGACCGGGATGTTCGAGCCTTGGTGCTGGGCGGTGCCGGCGGCCACTTCTGTGCCGGCGGCGACCTGAAGGACATGGCCAATGCACGGGCCCAAGGCCTGGAGGCTTACCGTGAATTGAACCGTGCGTTCGGTTCGCTCCTGGAAGAGGCCCAGCATGCACCGCAAGTGCTGATCAGTGTGTTGCAAGGCGCGGTGCTCGGCGGAGGGTTTGGCCTGGCTTGTGTCAGCGACATTGCGCTGACCGAACACAACGCGCAATTCGGCCTGCCGGAAACCAGCCTGGGCCTGCTGCCGGCACAAATCGCGCCGTTCGTGGTCCAGCGCATCGGCCTGACCCAGGCCCGGCGCCTGGCACTGACCGCCGCCCGCTTTGATGGCCATGAGGCACGGCGCCTGGGCCTGGTGCATTTTGTCGAGCACGATACCCAGGCCTTGGCCGAACGCCTGGATGGGGTACTCGCCCACGTACTGTGCTGCGCACCGGGCGCCAACGCCGCGACCAAAGCCCTGCTACTGGCCAGCACCGAACAACTGTCGGGGCCGTTGCTCGATCAGGCAGCCCAGTGGTTCGCTGAAGCCGTGACCGGTGCCGAAGGCATCGAAGGGACGATGGCTTTCGTACAAAAGCGCAAACCCGGCTGGGCGCCCTGACGGCATCGCGAACGGGTCCGCAGCCGACGGCGTTCCGACGATGGGGCCCTCACACACACCGCACTCACCAAGGGAATTGAACCATGCCCACCCTGCGCAAAATCCTCATCGCCAACCGCGGTGAAATCGCCTGCCGCATCCAGCGCACCGCCCAGGCCCTGGGCTATCGCACGGTGGCGGTGTTCAGTGATGCCGATGCCGACGCCCTGCACGTGCGCATGGCCGATGAAGCGGTCAACATCGGCCCCGCCGCGGTTGCCCAGTCCTACCTCAACGCTGAGGCGATCATCGACGCCGCACGACGCAGTGGAGCCGACGCCATCCACCCGGGCTACGGCTTTCTCTCGGAAAACGCCGACTTCGCCAGCGCCTGCGCCGAAGCCGGCCTGACCTTTATCGGCCCAAGCCCTGCCGCCATCGAACTGATGGGCAGCAAGCGCCTGTCGAAGATCGCCATGCTAGCCGCCGGCGTGCCGTGCATCGCTGGCTATCAAGGGCCTGAACAGGACGACGCCACCCTCAGCCGCGAGGCCGAGCGCATCGGCTACCCGTTGATGATCAAGGCTAGCGCGGGCGGCGGCGGACGTGGCATGCGCCTGGTACACAATTCCCACCAATTGCTGGAACAGATCCGCACCGCACGCTCCGAAGCCCTGCACGCGTTTGGCAGCGACGAACTGATTCTCGAACAAGCGTTGATCGACCCTCGTCATGTTGAAATTCAATTGTTCGGCGACCAGCACGGTCAATTGATCTACCTCGGCGAGCGCGACTGCTCGATCCAGCGCCGCCATCAAAAAGTCATTGAAGAAGCCCCATGCCCGGTCATGACGGCCGAACTGCGTCAAGCGATGGGCGAAGCGGCACTCAAAGCAGGACGCGCCGTCCATTACGTGGGTGCCGGTACCGTCGAGTTTCTGCTCGACGCCCGTGGGCAATTCTATTTCCTGGAGATGAACACCCGCTTGCAGGTCGAACACCCGGTGACCGAGTTGGTCACCGGCATCGACCTGGTGGCCTGGCAACTCGACGTCGCCGCCGGATTGCCGCTGCCCTTGCGCCAGGAGCAGGTAGTGCTCAAGGGCCATGCCATGGAGGTGCGGCTCTATGCCGAAGACCCGGCCCAGGGCTTCTTGCCCCAGACCGGGCGCATCACTCGCTGGGAGCCAGCCCTGCAGGAAGGTGTACGGATTGACCACGGCCTGCTGGAAGACCAGCAGGTCAGCCCGTTCTATGACCCGATGCTCGGCAAAATCATCGCCTACGGTGCAACCCGTGAAGAAGCCCGGCGCAAGCTGTTGCGGGCGGTCGAAGACAGTGCCTTGCTCGGATTACAGACCAACCAGCGACTGCTCGCCGGGTTACTGGAACACCCGCAGTTCATTGCCGGGAACTTCAGCACCGGCTTTATCGCGCAACACTTCAGCGATCACCCGAGCCTGCACCCGCACACACCCACGGCCCAGGAACTGGCCGTTGCCGCAGCGATCTTCTACCAGCAGTCCGCCCGCGCCCACGCACCGGGGCTCACGGGTTGGCGCAACAACGCCAATGCACCGCTGCAGCAACAAATCGGGATGCACGATAGCCGCTGGACGAGCGAAGTGACGGTCCTGGCCGCGGGTCAATTGCGCATCCAGGTGGCCGGACAAACGCTGCAACTGACCGTGCTCGACATCGACCCTCGCTCCGTCCACCTAGATATCGACGGCATTCGCCGACGGTACAGCTATCAATTGGCCCATGGACAACTCTGGCTGTTTACCCGCCCCGGTGCCCTGTTGTTGCAGGACCAGACATTGGCGGCAGTCGGCGGCCAGGCCAGTGTCAGCAGCGGTACGCTGAAGGCCCCCATGGATGGCGCCATTGTCGATGTACTGGTCAGTGAAGGGACAACAGTCAGCAAGGGCCAGCTGCTATTGGTGTTGGAGGCAATGAAAATGGAGCACCCGCTCAAGGCTGGCATCGATGGCGTGATCACACGCTTGCAGGTCAGCCCTGGCGACCAGGTCAAAAACCGGCAGATTTTGTTGGAGGTTGAGTAAGCCGCTAGGCGGATCCGTCGGGGTTGGCTACGCTCAGCCTTATCAGGACGCGGATACTAGGAACCCTGCAATGCCTCATTGGCTGGTAATTGATCTAGAAGCGACAACCGATGACGGTGGCTGGCCCATAGAAGAGATGGAAATCATCGAGATCGGCGCCACGCTGGTCAATCGTCAGGGCCGTGAGCTGGATCACTTCCAGCGCTTCGTGCGGCCATTGCGGCGGCCATTGCTGACCCCCTTTTGCCGGGAGCTGACCCATATCACCCAGGCCAGTATCGACGCGGCCCAACCCCTGAGCGACGTCTGGCCGCTGTTCGAGCGCTGGCTCGGCCAGCATCACACCCGCCTGGAAGGCTGGGCCAGTTGGGGAGACTACGACCGCAAGCAGTTGCTTCAGGAATGGCAACGCCTGCAGCTCGACAGCGCCCTGAGTCGTGTCCCGCACATGAATCTCAAGCAGCGGTTTGCCAAGGCTCGCCGCCTGGAGCGGCCACTGGGGCTCAATGGCGCCCTGCAACTGGCTGGCTTGCAGTTCACCGGACAACAGCACCGGGCACTGGAAGACGCACGAAATACCGCACGCTTGCTGCCCCTGACGCTTGCGGCGAAACCTTGAGGGCAACAGGTGACGGGCGAAATGGCCTTGTGCATACTGGCCGGCCTTTTTAGCCCTTTTCGAGGAATCGCCCATGTTTAAAGTCAACGAGTACTTCGACGGTACCGTCAAGTCGATTGCTTTCGGCACTGCTGAAGGTCCGGCCACTATCGGCGTCATGGCGGCGGGCGAATACGAATTCGGTACCAGCCAGCGTGAAATCATGCACGTGGTCTCCGGCGCCCTGACCGTCAAGCTGCCTGGCAGCAGCGACTGGGAAACCTTCGCCGCCGGCAGTCAGTTCAACGTACCGGCCAACAGCAAGTTCCAGCTCAAGGTCGCCGTCGACAGCGCTTACCTGTGCGAATACCGCGGTTAAGGGATTCTTCGCGATAAAAAAATGCCCGTGTCCAAGGACACGGGCATTTTTGCTTGCAGGGCTGGCTACTTATTCGAGAATCGTCACCGGCATGCCCACTTCCAGCACGCCGCTGCCATCATTGACCAGGTTCTGACCGAACATCGCGCCCTCTTCCTGGGCCCGGTATTGTTGCAGGGTGGCCAAGGGTTCGCGGTCTTCGCTGTGCTCGCCGGTCTGCGGATCGATGGTGGTCAGGATGCAGCGCGAACAAGGCTTGACCACGCGGAACTCGATATCGCCAATGCGAATGCGCTTCCAGCCATCCTCGGCAAATGCCTCGCTGCCCTCGATCACCAGATTCGGCCGAAACCTCAGCATTTCCAAGGGTCGCCCCACCCGTTGCGACAGGTCCTGCAGCGAAGCCTGGCCAATCAACAACAGCGGGAAGCCATCGGCAAACGCCACTTTATCGTCGTCCTTGCCATAACCGGCCTGTGTGGTGCGGGCCAGCGCTTCGGGGACCTGCACCAGGCGGGTCGGCTTGCCGATAAACGCACTGACCCAGGCAGCCGCTGCATCACCGGCATCCGGCACCCGCAGGGTATCGCGCCAGATAGTCACACCGCGCAGATCGGCATCCTCTGCCGGCAAGGCAACATCAATCGGAGAATGGCCCGGCGCCGCGAGGGTCAGGCCACCGGCGGCATTCCATAAGGCCGATAATTGACTCATGGCCGATACCGCGCGCTGCG
Source organism: Pseudomonas sp. Irchel s3a18 (assembly GCF_900187535.1). Lineage (NCBI taxonomy): Bacteria > Pseudomonadati > Pseudomonadota > Gammaproteobacteria > Pseudomonadales > Pseudomonadaceae > Pseudomonas > Pseudomonas sp. Irchel s3a18. The sequence continues at coordinate 123,187 of NZ_FYDV01000010.1, forward strand.
TCAGGAAGCGTCCACTGGCCTCATCCACCAGCATCCAGCGTCGGTCACCGGCAAGCCCCAGTTTGTCCAGATCCGCCCGCTGCAGGGTTTCACCCTTGCCGGACTTGAGTGGATAACGGTACAGCGCGCTCAGACGCAACATGGCCAGCTCCTGATTGGCAAAAACGCCACCCTATACGAGCTTGATCATCGAATCAAAGGCTGACGTGGTGCCAACCTTTTTTGCGCTGTTGTCAGGCAGTGACTTCGTCGCGCATCAGACGCTCACGCACCACGTCGACCAGCTTGTCGGGCTGGAACTTGGACAGGAAGTTGTCGCAACCGACCTTCTTGACCATCGAATCGTTGAAGCTACCCGACAGTGAGGTGTGCAGCACCACATACAAGCCGCGCAGGCGAGGGTCGTTACGGATCTCGGTGGTCAGGCGATAACCGTCCATCTCCGGCATTTCGGCGTCGGTGAAGACCATCAACAGCTTGTCGGTCATCTCGACCCCGGAATCAGCCCAGCCCTTGAGCAGCTTCAGGGCCTTGAGACCATCGCTGGCAATGTGCATTTTCACCCCAAGCTGCCCCAGGGTGTCGCGCAACTGCGACAACGCGACGTTGGAGTCGTCCACCAGCAGCACCTCACGGCCACGGGCACGCTCGAGTACCGGATCTTCGAGCTTTTCACGGGAGACCTTGGCGCTGTAGGGCACGATCTCGGCCAGGACTTTTTCGACGTCGATGATCTCCACCAACTGGTCATCGACCTTGCTGATGGCGGTTAGGTAATGCTGGCGACCGGCACTGGTTGGCGGCGGCAGGATGGCTTCCCAGTTCATGTTGACGATGCGGTCCACACCACCGACCAGGAACGCCTGCACCGAGCGGTTGTACTCGGTGACAATGATGGTGCTGTTGGGGCCAGGTACCAGCGGGCGCATGCCGATGGCCTGGGACAGGTCAATCACCGGCAATGTCTGGCCACGCAGATTGACTACGCCACAGACAAACGGATGGCGCTGCGGCATCAAGGTCAGCTTGGGCAATTGCAGGACTTCCTGCACCTTGAACACGTTGATCGCGAACAATTGCCGACCGGCCAGGCGGAACATGAGAATTTCCAGGCGATTCTCACCCACCAGCTGCGTGCGTTGATCTACCGTGTCGAGAATGCCGGCCATTAATGACTCCTGGGCTTTTCTGATGAATTCACTAAAACAGCGTATCGGCGGACACCACCGCTTCTTGACCCTCGAATACAGGCCCGCAAAAAAATTGATGTCACATTAACATCATGCTCTACTGAATGGACCCTCTCTCCTGGCAGCGCGACCAACAAATACGCGACAGGTTCCACGCCATAAGGGAATCCCCTAGGCACAATCAGGACCAACCTGATATTCGCGATATCCAATAGCCATTAATGTGACGCCATTCTCATTGCATGAATGGAGTCAGGCTTTTGTTTTTGATCACAGAACCAACGCCAGGCCTCTATTTCAGCCAATCGGAACACGCTTCACGGGGGCGTGCTGTAGCAGCGCCTCACGCCAACGTTGATATCGGTGCAATGGATAAGCGCGTGTCAGACACACTCAGACCTTACGTCGTCCATCCTGAAAAACCGGAACTGTCTTACAGACTTGGCAGGTTATCTGGCAGTAACTTACGCCCGTTCACTCGACTCCCAATTGCGCCACCTGACTTGATGTCGTGGAGAAAAGCATGCTGAACGATCGTAAAAACTGGAGCCAACGGTTGCCTGAATTCCTGATCGAAGCGGAAACCCTTCTGGCCAAGTCAGAGGAGTGCCTGGCCCACCTGCAACTGATCAACAACGATCAGGATGCCATCGATTGCATGCTCGGCACGCTACTCACGCTGGCCAACCGTGCGGACGCACTGGCACTGGGGACGGTGTCGGAATTCGCAACGTCCATCCACGCACTGCTCAGCCAGGCGCCCCCGCAAATCGACCTGCACGCCCAGGCCCTAAGTGCCTTGAAAGAATGCTACACATTGATGGCCTGGCAACTGGAACTGGTCGACGTCAATACCGGAGAACTGAGCCTCGACAAAGCCGAGCAGGTGTCGTTGCTCGAAGCGTTCGCGATGGAAATCGGACGTGCCCCCCTGCGGTTCAGCGTTCCTGCCAAAGGCTATGCGCGCGCGACTCTCACGGCCAGACATGCCTGAGTCACACTCCGCACCTCCCCGAACAACTATCGACACGCCATGTAACATTTAATCATGTCGCCTTTGAATAACTCATATCCAGCAACGACACTGCCGATGTAAGTCCAATGATTGGCGAGCACTTCGAATACGCCAGAACAACCCGTTCAAAGCCGTGAATAGTCATCAACCGGCATTCGGACTCAAGCCTGTTCCTGCCCGTTGAACAATAGAGGGCAAACGCGACCAGGCGTGCCTTAAGTGTTAACATGCCGTCCAATTAATTGACGCTACATTAATGGCACTCTGAATCCAGCCCGGCATTGCCTTCTGGTAAGTGCAAAACCCGATTGTGACAATCAGGCTGCGCTAATTTGAAGCGGACCATTCATTTACCCGGTTTTTCCAGACACAGTCCCGTCAACCTCCATGACCGGCCTGCCCGCAGCGAACACTCATTGGCTCCATCAGCTATGCACGCCGGCCTGAAATCCATCCAAACCTGGCGCCTGTCCCGAACGAACCTTCGCCGGATCACCCTGCTGCTTTGCCTTTGCTCGGCAGTGGGCAGCGTGCTGGTTTATGGCCTCTCCATCCCCATGCCGCTAGTATTGGTAGCGTTGAACCTGGTGGCTGCAGGCTGTGCCCTGGAGCAGTATTGCCACTCGCGCAGGTCCATCAAGTTTCAGCCGCAGGAACTTGCCGACCGCCTGCTGCAAGTGCAGGAAAACGAACGTCATCGACTCAGCCGTGAACTGCACGACGACATCGGTCAGTTACTGACAGCCGCCAAACTACAAGGCGAATGGCTCAAACGCCGCCTGCCTGACGACCAGCAAAGCCAATGCACCGTGTTGTGTGAAACCCTGGAAGAAACGCTGACAAAAGTTCGCGATATGTCCGCGCTGCTCAACCCAAGACAACTGACCAGCCTTGGCCTGGAAGCCAGTTTGCGCGCGCACTTGCTCAAGACACTGACCAACACCGCCGTGAAATGGAGCCTCGAATGCCAACAGCGACTGACCGGCATCCCGGAGGAAATGGCAGTGGCGGCGTTTCGAATTACCCAGGAAGCCATTACCAACATCCTGCGCCATGCACAGGCCCAAAACCTGTTGGTCCGCTTGCAGCGTACCCCCCAAGGGCTTGCGCTGTTCATCAGTGACGACGGACTGGGATTCTCCCCCGCTGCCCATCCTGGCCGTGAAGGGCAGTGCGGGATGGCCGGGATGTCAGAGCGGGTCGAGCAATTGGGCGGCACCCTGAGCGTCACCAGTGAACCTGGCAAAGGAACGCAGATCAACGCACTTTTTCCCTGGGCGCCCCGCGCGCTTGAACGGGCCAGCACGAATAAGGTTCTACATTGACTTGCAACTTGCTTCTGGTGGATGACCACTCACTCATCAGGGCCGGTGTACGCGCACTGGTCATGGACATTCCCGGTTACTCCGTCATCGGAGAAGCCACTGATGGCGCCCAGGTGCTCGAAATGGTCGAGCACCTGCGACCAGACATCATTCTGCTGGATCTGTCCATGCGCGACATCGGCGGGCTCGAAGCGCTGCAAAAGCTCAAGGCGGTTCGCCCCCAGAGCAAAGTGTTGATCCTGTCGATGCACACCGAACCGGCGTTGATCATGCGTGCCCTGGAATCGGGAGCCCACGGCTACCTGCTCAAGGACACCACCGCCACGGAACTGGAGCATGCGCTCGAAGCCTTGCGCAACAACGAACGTTACCTGAGCCCGGCCATTGCACACACGGTGATCAATCAGGCACTGGTACAGACATACCGACAACAGCCGGAAACCATCGAGACCCATAACCTGACGGCACGCCAACTGGAGATCCTGCGCTTGATCGTACGCGGCAAATCCACTCGCGAGATTGCCAATGGCCTGGGCCTGAGCATCAAGACCGTTGAAACCCATCGCTCGCAAATCATGAAACGCTTGCAGATCTTCGATGTGGCAGGCCTGGTGCTGTTTGCCGTGCGCGAGCAGATCATCAGCCTCGACGACTGATCTGCATCAGCCCCGAAAGCAAGCCTCCCCTGAAGGCGCTCACCCTCTCCAGCGGCACCGGCGCAATGCTGACATCCAGAAACCCGTCGTCACCAAGCTGTCAGCACTGCACCTTGCCTGCGTCCAGCAGCGTTGAACGTGTCGAGTTTTTTCTTACACGCCGCGACGAATTAGCCGAATTGACGGTCAATTGATATTGGAACACCTTGTGTCAGTCGTTATCAGAAACAGATTGGCCACACACAAGGATGTGCATCCATATGACAAACCATGACTTGCGAATCCCGGCAATCCGCACGGCAGCCCCGAAGGACGATCAGCGAGCTGAATGCCTGTGCAGCCTCGACTCAAGCAAAGGAAGCACCCTGGAACCTCGCCTTGCCGAACTGGAGGCCCACCTCAGGTACATCCGCAGAGACATGGATGCGGCTCGCAGCGACCTGAAATCCATCCAGCACAGGCTTGCGTACTCAACAGGCGCAATGACCGTGATCATCGGACTCGTCAGCTGGATCGCCAACAGCCGTATCGATCAACTGGTCATGCTGCTCAACTGACAGAGCCGCAGGACGGTGCGCCAGGCCCATGCGGCCCGCTGTCGGGCCTGACGAGGTAGCGCTGCAGTGAAGCTCAGCCGAGTACTTCACTTAGCGGGATGAAGTTGACCCAATCACCCTCGACCAGTGTGCGCCCCTCAAGCACTTCGACCAGCCCCTCGGCCCATGCCGCGCTACGCAAGACCCCGGAACTCTGGTTTGCGTAGACAATCGCCCGCCCCTGCTCCAGCCGACCGCGAAGGTACTCCCGCCGATTGCCCGCCCTGGACCAGACGAATCCCGCCGGGACCTGGAACTGCAATGGGGCCACTGCTTGCACGCCTTGGCGGCGTAAAAGATAAGGCCGGGCCAGCAACGCGAACGTCACCAGTGTCGAGGCCGGGTTCCCTGGTAGCCCAATCACCGGCACGCCTCGAAAGTGACCGAACGTCAACGGCTTTCCGGGTTTAATGGCCAGCTTCCACAACGCCAGCTCACCCTCTTCACGCAAGGCGACCCCCAGGAAGTCGGCTTCGCCAACCGATACGCCTCCCGTGGAAAGAATCAGGTCAACGCTACCCAGCTCAGCGAGGCGCGTGCGAGTGGCCTGCAGATTGTCCGGAAGAATACCGGCATCCACCACTTCGCAGCCCAGGCGCTGCAGCCAGCTGCACAGCAGTACCCGATTGCTGTTGTAGATCTGTCCGGGCCCCAGGGCCTGCCCCGGTTCGATCAGTTCGTCGCCGGTAGACAGTACGGCGACGCGCACCTTGCGCACCACCTCGAGCTCCGCGCACCCCAGTGAAGCTGCCAGGCCTTGCTCGATAGGTCCCAAACGGGTGCCGGCACTCAGCACCTGCTCGCCCACTGTGGTTTCCTGGCCTTGTGGGCGGATGTTCTGCCCGACCTTCATCGACTCGGTGAACCGTACCCTCAAGTCACTCAGGACCTCGGCGTTTTCCTGCATTTCGACGCAATCCGCGCCGGCCGGCACCGGTGCGCCGGTAAAGATTCTGGCGCACGTACCGGGCGCCAAGGGCTCCGGTACTTGTCCGGCGAATACCTTCTGACTGACCGCCAATGGCTCGCCCGTCCAGTCGGCCAGCCGCAGGGCGTAGCCGTCCATGGCACTGTTGGGCCACGGCGGCAGATCAAGGGTCGATACCAGGTCATTGGCCAGCACACGCCCCTGGACGGCAGCCAGCGGCAATCGTTCACGCTCAGCAATGGGTGATGCTTCAGCCATTTCCAGCAGACGTGCCAATGCCACTTCGACGGGCATCAAGCTACCCGTCTTGCCTGGCTTACCCGCGGGATTCACAGGGTGCCGCCTGTTTCAGGTGAGTGACGAAGTTGCAGGGACGGTGACGCGCATCCAATTGCTCGGCGAGTATGCCATCCCAACCGGTTCGCACCGCGTTGGTGGAACCTGGCAGGCAACAAACCAGTGTGCCATTGGCCAGGCCCGCCAGCGCGCGCGACTGAACCGTGGAGGTGCCAATATCAGCGACCGATATCTGTCGGAACAACTCGCCAAACCCGTCGACCTGCTTGTCCAGCAGGCAGCTGACCGCTTCAGGCGTACTGTCACGCCCGGTGAAACCCGTCCCCCCGGTAATCAGCACCACTTGAACCAGGTCATCGGCGATCCAGGTGGCGACTTGCGCACGTATTTTGTACAGGTCATCTTTAAGCAGGACACGCGCAGCCAGATTGTGGCCGGCAGCGCTCAAGCGGTCGACAAAGACCTGGCCCGAGGTATCGGTTTCCAGCGTGCGGGTATCGCTGACAGTCAGCACCGCGATGTTCAGCGCAACGAAAGGTACATCGGCCTTGGCTTTCATAGGCTCGTCCAGTTGTAGGAGAAACGGCCCGGTGTTATATCACAGAGCCCTGTTTTTTTGCCCCACCGATGGAGAGGCGTCATGTCCCTGAATACTGAGTTACCGCCCTGCTCCATCCTGCTCCTGGCGGGCGGGCGTGGCCAGCGCATGGGGGGGCAGGACAAAGGGTTGCTCGAATGGCAGGGCCTGCCTCTGATTGCGCATCTGCACCAACGGACCCGGGGCTTGACCGATGACCTGATCATTTCCTGCAACCGCAATCTTGACCGCTATGCGCCCTATGCCGATCAGTTGGTACACGATGACAACAGTGATTTCCCTGGCCCTTTGGCAGGTATTCGCGCCGGGCTGAAGGCCGCACGCCACCCCCACCTGATGGTGCTGCCGTGCGATGTGCCACGCCTGGACGCCGAACTGCTGAAAACCATGCGTGAGGCGGCCCGCCAGCACCCGGAAAAACCCTTGATGGTGCGTCAGGGTGAACACTGGGAGCCGTTGCTGTGCATTATCCCTGTCGCGCTGTCAGATGAGTTCGACAAGGCCTGGAGTACGGGCGAGCGCAGCCCTGGACGGATCATGCACACGCTTGATGCCATTGCACTGCAGTGTCCCGAGAATGATCGGCGCTTGGCCAACCTCAATACCCCGGAGCTGTTAAGTCTGCACGCAAGCATGTCAGAATGACCTATTCTGGAACTTGCAGGCGCGCTGTACGTCTCAAGTTCAGACATCAAGAATTCATTTGCGGAGACATCTCATGACTCATCGGACCCTCGCCACTTTCATGCTTGCCTTGGGCCTGGCCACCCTCGCGGGCTGCTCGTCACCTGCAGTCATCACCTTGAATGACGGCCGTGAAATCCAGTCTGTCGACACCCCTAAATTCGATGCCAGGTCGGGTTTCTATGAGTTCGAACAGCTGGACGGCAAGCAAACCCGCATCAACAAGGATCAGGTCCGCACCGTCAAGGACCTGTAAGTCGCGACGCGTTCCGGATACACCACCAAGCCCGCCCAGCGCGGGCTTGGTGGTGTCTGGAGCGGCTCACCAGTCCAGGCTGATGGTGCTTTGGAACACCCGCTCCTGGCCGGTCACCGGGTCGACGAAGCGCAAGCCTTTGGCCAATAGCTTCAAAGGATTGGCGTAGTCATCCTCTGCATCTTTCAAGACGTCGGGGTAGAAGGGGTCATTACAGATACTCGCCCCCAACGCGGCCATGTGAACCCTCAGTTGGTGTTTTTTGCCCGTCACCGGGTACAACGCGTAGCGCCACAGATCAGCATTTTTTTCTACAACCTCGATGGCGGTTTCGGTATTGCTGATGCCTGGCCCCTCTTGCATACGGAAAAAGGGCTGACCATCGACCAGGCGGCTTTTGTGTACCAAGGGAAACGACAACGTCGGCAACGCACGGGCAATGGCTTCATAGTGCTTTTCGATGGTGCGAGTCGGAAACAGTGACTGATACGCCGAACGGCTTTGCGGATTGGCGGAAAACAGCACAAGCCCCGCCGTGTGCCGGTCGATACGGTGCAGTGGCACCAGGTGTGGATTGTCCAGGCGACGGATCAACCGACGCAGCAACGTCTGCTCGACATACTCGCCAGCGGGGGTCACCGGCAGAAAATGGGGTTTATCCGCTACCACCAGATGCTCGTCGGCGTACAGGATCGTTTCCACAACAGGGATATTCTTTTCATCAGGCACTTCGCGAAAATAATGGATTCGCAGGCCCTCCTTGTACGCCAGGTCCAAGGCAATCGCCTGGCCTTGACCGTCGAGCACGCGACCACGGGCGATCCTGTCCAGCCATTGTTCACGACCAATGGCGCTGAAGTGTTCGCACAGGCAATCAAGCACGGTCGCCCAGCTGCCTGGGGGCAGGTATAGCGTACTGGCCTGGTTCTGTGCGGCGGAAAACGATGAGGTGGACATACGAAAGCTCTGGCCGTTAATGCTGATGGCTATTATCCAACAATGGCTTGAACGGACCTAGGACAGATTCCACACGGCCCCCTCTGATGTCCGTCACGCGGTCAAGGACTCGCGCAGCGCTGCCGCGTCGGTGAACTCTTTCAACCAGCGCAACACATCGACGGCTTCCCAGCGGCCAGGATCATAAAGCGCATACAACAAGCCCTGGTAACCGACCACATCCAGCTGACGGTGATACCCGGCGCGCTGAAACAGGGCCTCGATTTCGGCAAAACAGGTATTGAAGTGCACTTTGTTGAACGGTGTTTTCCCTTCCGTCACCAGGCCATCCAGGCGTAACTCCCGCACCGCCTCGCGTACCACGTCGACCGACATCCGGTTCACGCCGGCTTTCAACTGTTCAACCTTGACCATGTTGCATCCCTCTCATTTCGTAATCCCGTGCGCGCGCCAGATGCTCAAAGCAATCGGACCCGCGAGGTCAACCTCATCCGCGCCCCACATAGCTGACAACCCACAGCACCACCCCCCAGATCGGGGCCGGGTCGAGTTCATCAAAGGGGACCGAGGGGATAGAGGGCCGCGCAGCCTTGAGCAGCAGCCCTCCCTTGGGATCGGCCGCCAACAGGCGCACGCAGTAATCGTTTTCGCTGTCGAGATGGGCCACCACGTATTGATCCTGAACAGGCTGGATCGAACGATCGACGATCAGACGGTCACCGGGATAAATACCGAATCCCAGCAAGCTGTCGTCATCAACCAGGACCGCACGCACCTGCTCGGCCCCCAGACCCACGATCCGGTCTAGCGAGAAGTCGCAGTGCGCCTGCTCTCGAGCGGCGCAATGCAGGGTACTGATGCTCAGCTCACCGGAATCCGGCAGCTGCAAGCGCTGACGACTTGCGAGTATGGTGAGGGACATGACGGCCACCCGAATAACTGTATGCACATACAGTAACCGAATATTCAAGCGCGCGCCAACGCATTACAGGCAGATCACGACAAACGGAGTCCGTGTCGCAACAAAAGCCAGGGGTCAACGCAAAAACGCCACGACTTGCTCGGCATCGAAGGGCCAGCCCAGTTCGGCCCCCGTATCGACCCGGCGCAACACCGGAATTCGCAAGCCATAGGCTTCAAACAACGCGTCACTGTCCGCAATGTCCACCAGTTCCACCAACAATCCGTGCTCGACCAACGGCATCAGTTCCGCTTCGGCGAGTTCACAGAGATGGCAGCCAAGGGTGCCGAACAACTGGCATTCAGAAGGCATGAGGTACAGATCACTGAGGAATGGGTGATCATTCTAGGCCGGACATAAAAAACCGTCGAGCGCCAGCCACTCCCATGAGGAGGTGAGGCCGCGCGCAGATCGGGGTGCAGATCATTGCGCACCCGGCGCCCCTCAGTCCTGGCTGACGGCACCGATCTTGTGGATCGACAGGTCAGCACCGTAGTACTCCTCTTCCTGGCTCAGGCGCAGACCATGCAAGCGTTTGATTGCGCCATACACCACAAGCCCCCCGATCAATGCCACCACAATACCCAGCGCCGTACCGATCAATTGGCTGATCAGGCTGACACCACCCAGCCCTCCCAACGCCGTCTGGCCAAAGATCCCGCAGGCAATGCCGCCCCAGGCGCCACACAAGCCATGTAATGGCCAGACGCCCAGCACATCATCGATCTTCCATTGGTTTTGCGCGGCAATGAAACACCCGACAAACAGGGCCCCGGCGATGGCACCGGTCACCAGGGCCCCCACCGGGTGCATCAGGTCCGAGCCCGCGCAGATCGCGACCAGCCCGGCCAGCGGTCCATTGTGTAGAAACCCCGGGTCGTTACGGCCAACGATCAATGCGGCCACGGTGCCGCCAACCATGGCCATCAACGAATTGACCGCCACCAGACCGCTGACCCCCTGCAGAGTCTGTGCGCTCATTACGTTAAAGCCGAACCAGCCGACGATCAGAATCCACGAACCCAATGCCAGGAACGGAATACTCGACGGAGCAAACGCCACCAGACGCCCGTCGCGGTACCGTCCATTGCGCGGTCCGAGTAGCAGTACTGCCGCCAATGCCAACCAGCCGCCCATGGCATGCACCACCACCGAACCTGCAAAGTCATGGAAGCCGGCACCAAAGCGCTCGAGCAACCAGGCTTGCAGACCCAAATTGCCATTCCAGACAATGCCCTCAAAAAACGGATAGATGAACGCCACGATCAGCGCGGTGGCGCACAACTGCGGTATGAACCGCGCCCGCTCGGCAATTCCGCCGGAGATAATGGCTGGAATGGCGGCGGCGAACGTCAGCAGAAAGAAAAATTTCACCAGCCCATAACCGTGATCGACACTGATCACCGAGGCCGGTTGCATGAAATGGACGCCGTATGAGATCCAGTAGCCTATAAAGAAGTAAGCCAGGGTCGAAATGGCAAAGTCGCTGAGGATTTTCGACAAGGCATTGACCTGATTCTTTTGACGAACCGTACCGACTTCCAGGAAGGCGAAACCGGCATGCATCGCCAGGACCATGACCGCGCCGATCAGGATGAAGAGCGTGTTGGAACCGTGGACCAGACTGTCCACTGCACTTTGCAGATTTTCCATGGGGTTGGCAGACCTTCAATCCGGAAAAAGCACCAAAGCAGTTCGCCAGGCCTTTTTGCGCACCAAGTTGACACCTCCCCTGGCATCAACTCGCCTTACGGCGAACCGTTTTGGCGCAAAAAAAACGGCGGGGTCAATCCTTGCCTGGATGTTTCCGCTGATTACTATTATTTAGGTTAAGGTTTTCGCGAAGCACGCCCGTTTTCAGCACCACAGCACCGATTGACGCACCACGACATAGCAAAAGCTGTACCAGCCATTTGCACTGAACCTTCGCAAACGGCTCATACTCGAACACTTCACACGCCACTTATGGAGATCACCATGGCCAGCAAAACGGAAAAGACTGCTCAAGAAATCCTGATGGAAGATTTTCAGACACTGGTCAGCGACACCGAGCGGCTGCTGGAACACACCGCGACACTGGCCGGTGATCAAGCCGACGAACTGCGCAGTCAGATTCACGAAAGCCTGGTGCGCGCCCGCGAGACCCTGAAACTGACCCAGGACTCCCTGAACGAGCGCGGCAAGGCCGCTGTCTCTGCGACCGAAGACTATGTCCAGGCCAACCCCTGGCAGTCGGTGGGTATCGCGGCTGGGGTGGGCTTTCTGATTGGCCTGCTGGCGACTCGGCGCTGATATGGCGATCGGTGAATCCGGCTCGCCGGAAACAGACTCCGGCTCCTCATCGCGGCGCCTGGGCGCCGCGTTCCTAGGGTTGCTGCACAGTCATGTCGAGTTGTTCGGCATCGAGTTGCAAGAGCAAAAGGCGCGTACGGTCAGCCTGTTGCTGTTCGCCGGCCTTGCGCTGGTGTTCGCCCTGCTGTTGCTGGTGGGTCTTTCGGCACTGGTGTTGATTGTATTTTGGGACACCTATCGCCTGACGGCCATCGTTGGCCTGTGCGTGTTCTATGCGCTCGCAGCCCTGTTCTGCGGCATGCGCCTGAAAGCTGCGGTCTTCGACGAGTCGTCGCCGTTCCACGCCACCCTTGAAGAGCTGAACAACGACAGGGAGCGCCTGTTGCCATGAACCTGCCCGAGATCCCCAAGAACAGCTCGCGGCAAGAAATGCGCAAGGCCCTGATCCGCTTGCGCATGGAAATGCATCGCCAGGAAATACGTCATGAGTCCCGGCAATTGCTGCAACCCTTGCAGCGAATACGCGGCATGTCGCAAACCCTGCAGGAGGGCCTGGGCATCAAGCACGCGCCACTCTGGGGAGTGGCCGCCGTGACCTTGCTGGGTTTTCTCACCGGCAAAGGCGCCAAGGGTGGAGGCCTGCGCAATGTCTCCCGATGGGTGCGGCTGGGCACCACACTGTTGCCGCTGATCAAGCTGGTGATGCAAGGCACCTCACGCAAAGACTAGTCCGCTGTCATTGGCCGCAGTGTTGCGGGCTCGAACCTCTTTATCGAGAGGTTCGATGTCGTCTGCCCGTTTACCGAGTATCGATACCGACGGGCTCGGACTCGGGTTCCGCTTGCAGCCGGCGGCACGAACCGGGAAGCTAACGCATCAGTCACCCTACGGAGAGCCCAGCCTTGGATTGGCATACCCTGCTTAATCGTGAACGCCTCGGGAAGCCGGTGCACAGCCCGGAAGAACTCGGCCGCAGCCCGTTCCACAAAGACCACGACCGGGTCATTTTCTCCGGTGCTTTCCGCCGGCTGGGGCGCAAGACCCAGGTCCATCCGGTCACCAGCAACGACCATATCCATACCCGCCTGACCCATTCGCTGGAAGTCAGTTGCGTTGGGCGCTCACTGGGTATGCGCGTCGGTGAAACCATTCGCGGCGCCCTGCCCGACTGGTGCGAGCCCAGCGATCTGGGGATGGTGGTGCAATCTGCCTGCCTGGCTCACGACATCGGCAACCCCCCCTTTGGTCACTCCGGTGAAGACGCCATCCGGTACTGGTTCCAACAAGCCGCAGGCAAGGGCTGGCTGGATGCCATGAGCGAAGTCGAACGGGATGACTTCCTCAACTTCGAGGGTAATGCCCAGGGTTTCCGGGTTCTGACACAACTGGAATACCACCAGTTCGACGGTGGCACCCGGCTGACCTACGCGACACTGGGCACCTATTTGAAGTACCCCTGGACAGCACGCCACGCCGACTCGCTGGGTTACAAGAAGCATAAATTCGGCTGCTACCAGAGCGAGCTGCCACTGTTGGAGCAAATCGCCCAGAAATTGGGCCTGCCACAACTGGACGAACAACGCTGGGCCAGGCACCCGCTGGTCTACCTGATGGAGGCCGCGGATGACATTTGCTACGCCTTGATCGACCTGGAAGACGGCCTGGAGATGGAGTTGCTGGAATACGCCGAAGTGGAGGCTCTGTTGCTCGGCCTGGTCGGTGATGACTTGCCGGAAACCTACCGTCTGCTGGGTGCCAACGACTCGCGCCGACGCAAACTGGCGATCCTGCGTGGCAAGGCCATCGAACACCTGACCAATGCAGCGGCGCGTGCATTCGTCGAGCAACAGGACGCCCTGCTGGCGGGCACCTTGCAAGGTGATCTGGTGGAGCACATGCACGGCCCGGCCAAGCGTTGCGTGCTGAATGCCAAGGACATGGCGCGTAAAAAAATCTTCCAGGACAAGCGCAAGACCCTGCATGAAATCGGTGCGTATACAACCCTGGAGATTCTGTTGAACGGCTTTTGCGGGGCCGCGCTGGAGCAGCATGGCGGTCGTACGGCTTCATTCAAGAATCGTCGCATACTCGATCTACTCGGCAACAATGCTCCCAATCCGAACGACCCTTTGCACGCGTCGTTTTTACGCATGATCGATTTCATTGCCGGCATGACCGACAGCTACGCCAGCGAAATGGCCCTGGAAATGACTGGACGCTCCCGCCACCCCTAAGCCCCATGGTTCCGTCGCACCCAGGCATCTGGCGTGCGACTGACCACAGGTCCAGCGTTCAACATAATGAGCGAATCGCCCTACATCTTACGCCAAGCAAACTTACTGTTTCTCTCTACACACAAATCAATTGCTCCATACTGAAACAACAAGTCGACCTCCTACGACAGATAGATATTCGGACACAAAAAAACATTAGCGCCTGAAAAAATAATTCTCCACTGTCCATCACCTCAAGTTGGCGATCTTGCATGGAAAACTAAATGCTCTCATACAACTTTCGCATCATGCTGGTGGAGGACCATCCCTTTCAACTCAAGGCAACCCAATACCTGCTTGAAAGTTACGGCTTCACCCATATAACGACCTCAAACAGCGCCAACGCCGCACTGCAGGCGATGAACCGGATGCATAACCCTTTCGAGATATTGCTGTGCGACCAATGCCTGCCAGACCTTTCAGGTCTCGACTTGATTGCTATTGCCAACCATCAGGGCCTGATCCAACAGGCTATTATCCTGAGCAGCCTTGATACAATCGAACTGGACAGGCTAAAAAAGCAGGCCCGCGAGCAACACCTGCCTTTATTGGGGCTGCTGCCAAAACCACTGAAGCAATCCGAGTTCACTTATTTATTGACTCTGTATTGCTCCAACATCAACCATCCATGACAATCATTGCACAGAACACCAAGACGCATAGAGAGCACCACTGTACATAGACCCACACCAGTACTTAGCGAATCAGGCAAGCGCTCATCCAACCTTGTCACATCAATTAATATATTATCCAAACATCCACTCTTCGCCCACAACCACCTACTTGGCACGTAATCCCCTGCCCCTTCCATTGTAGGATTAGTCCTATATTGCACCCCCAACCCTGTCCGTTTATATGTCGGCTTCCATATCTGAGCTAAGGTGCTCGCTTTATTTGTGCACATATGGGATTTGATTATGAACTCAGTTTTTATTGTCGACGATCACCCCGTCATTCGCCTTGCATTGCGTATGTTACTAGAGCATGAAGACTACAAAGTAGTAGGTGAAGCCGACAACGGGGTCGATGCGATGCAGATGGTTCGCGAATGCATGCCTGACCTGATCATCCTGGACATCAGCATTCCCAAACTTGACGGGCTGGAAATCCTCTCCCGCTTCAACGCCATGAGCACGCGACCGAAAACACTGGTATTGACGGCTCAAACGCCAACACTTTTTGCAATCCGCTGCATGGGGTCCGGTGCGTCAGGCTATGTCTGCAAACAGGAAGGCCTCAGCGAACTGCTCAGCGCCATCAAAGCCGTGTTGTCCGGTTACAACTATTTTCCCAGCCAGGCATTGAACCCGTCTCGCGACGACGAAGCACTCTGCGCGGAACTGGACTTGTTCAAGTCCGTCAACGATCGCGAACTGATGGTGATGCAATTGTTCGCCCAGGGTCGCACCAACAAGGAAATCGCCAAGGGCATGTTTCTCAGTAACAAGACTGTCAGTACCTACAAGAAAAGACTCATGCAAAAACTCAAGGCCAAGTCCCTGGTAGAACTTATCGAGATGGCAAAACGTAACGCTTTAGTGTGAGAGACAGGATGCCCAGGTGTTTAAAGGACTATTTATTGTATTTGAGTGCAGGTTTATACCTGAATGCCTCAGTGTCCATAGCCGAACCCGGAGTCGAACATTACACATTGCTCAGTCGTTCAACGGCAAGCCACATGGACATCCAGCTGGATGAACCACAACGGCAGTGGGTACTCAACCAACGCGAACTGGTCCTGGGCAGTTCGGCGCCCGACTACCCCCCTTTTGACTTGACGATCAGCGGCCATGAATACGAGGGTTTTACCGCCGACTACGCCGGTATCCTGGGCGCCTCCCTGGGGTTGCCCATCAAGATCCGTCGCTACCCATCCCGCGAAGCTGCCATCCAGGCACTCGAAAACGGCGAGATCGACCTGCTCGGAACGGCCAATGGTTTCGAGGCCCGGTATTCGAACATCGCACTATCCGCCCCCTATGCCATTGACCAACCCGTCCTGGTGACCCGGGAGAACGAGAGCCGTTCGTTGACCGAGGGCCTGGCCGGCATGCGCTTGAGTATGGTTTATCACTACCTGCCACCGGAAGAGGTAAAGGCGCTCTACCCCAAGGCGGTCATCACCCCCTATCCGTCCTATCTGAATGCGATAAATGCAGTCGCCTTCGACCAGGCCGACGTCTTTCTGGGTGACACCATTTCAACCCACTACATGATCAACAAGGGCTATCTGAAGAATGTGCGAATGGCCAACTTCGGAAAACACGAAGCCTATGGTTTCAGTTTTGCCGTTCGCAAGGACAATCAGAACCTTCTGCATATCATCAACACCGTTCTCAAGGCGGTAGCCACGGGAGAACGCGAAAGCATCGCCAAGCGCTGGAGCGCCGGCAGCGACATTCTTCTGACTGACCACAAACTGCAATTGACCCGCCGCGAAGAACGCTGGCTTGCACAACATCCGGTGGTCCGCGTGGCCGTCAACGATGCTTTCGCCCCGCTGACGTTCTTTGACGCCGATGACACATTCAGAGGGATTACTGCCGACCTGCTCGAACTGATCAGGCTGCGCACCGGTTTGCGCTTCGAGATTCACCGCAGCCGAAGCGACAACGAAATGATCAAGCAGGTCCAGGAGAACCGGGTCGACCTGATTGCCGCCCTGCTTCCCAATACCGAGCGTGAAGCCCTTCTGAGTTTCACCCGTCCCTATCTTGAGAATTCATTTGTCTTGCTGACCCGAAAAAGCGGCTCCAGCCCGACCAGCCTGGAGCAACTGGCAGGCAAAAGCCTCGCCATCACTCAAGGCAATCCATTGCGCGACTACCTGATCCGCGAGCACCCGACGATCCACCTGGTCGAAACACCTGACACCTTCAGCACGGTAGAACTACTTGCCAAGGGCCAGGTAGAGGGCGCGGTCAATTCGCTGGTGACTGCCAACTATTTCGTCGACTCGCAGCTGTTCGAGGACCGACTGCAGATCAGCGCGACAATTGGCACTCGGCAGGCCGCGTTGTCCCTGGCGACTGCACGCGACGCTCCCGAACTGAGTGCCATCCTCGACAAAGCCCTGTTAAGCATCGCACCAGACGAACTGGGCATAATCAACAGTCGCTGGCGTGGTTACACGAGCACCTCCGGCAACACCTGGCGCACCTACCAGCGCTTACTGTATCAACTGCTCATCGGCAGCAGCCTGCTGCTACTGACTTTGCTGGCCTGGAATGCCCATATGCGCAGGCAGATCAAGCAACGCCAACAAGCGGAGCGAGCACTGAGTGACCAGTTCGAGTTCATGCAGACGCTGGTCAACGGGACACCTCACCCCATCTATGTGCGTGACCGCGAGGGGCTGCTGAAAAGTTGCAACGACAGCTATCTGCAAGCCTTCAGCGCCAGACGCGAAGACGTGATCGGCAAAGATGTGATGCAAGGTGCCATGAGCAACGTGCTTGAAGCCAGGCAATACCACGCTGATTATCGACGCGTGGTGGCCGAAGGCGTTCCGTTGATTCTTGATCGCCCCCTGCACATCGGCCTGCAAAAACTGACGATCTACCACTGGATTCTTCCCTACCGGGATTCGACGGGTGACGTCCAGGGAATCATCGGAGGATGGATCGATATCAGCGAGCGGCGTCAGCTTTTTGATGAACTCAGGTCTGCCAAAGAACGGGCCGATGAGGCCAGCCACGCCAAGAGCACATTCCTCGCCACCATGAGCCATGAAATCCGCACGCCGATGAACGCGGTGATCGGCATGCTCGAACTGACGCTCAGGCGCGCCGATCCGAACCACCTTGATCGCTCGGCCATCGAAGTGGCCTACAACTCGGCCAAGGACATGCTCGAGCTTATTGGCGACATCCTCGACATCGCCCGAATCGAGTCCGGTCGCCTGAGCCTCTTCCCCGAACGGGTGAACCTCGGCGAAACCGTCGAAGCAGTCGTGCGAGTCTTCGACGGGCTCGCACGACAAAAAAACCTCAGCCTGATCCTTACGCTTCCCGACGCGGACGATCAGCCCGATGTCATGACGGATCCGCTGCGTCTCAAGCAGATACTGTCCAACCTGATCAGCAATGCCATCAAGTTTACCGAGCAGGGTGAAATCACCATCAAGGTCCGTCTGCAACCCTCGCCGCAGCCCGATCGATGGCTCATCGAGCTATGGGTCTGTGACAGCGGAATCGGTATCAGCGAGGACGATCAGCGTCAGCTGTTCGAGCCCTTTGCCCAGGCGGGCAACACCGGGCACCGGGCCAGAAGTGGCGCAGGCCTGGGCCTGGTGATCTGCCGCAGCCTGTGTGAAATGATGGGCGGCACCTTGCAGCTGACCAGTGAACCGGGCACTGGCACACAGGCACGGGTGTGCCTGCCGATGACCACACTGCCTGGCGCAATCGCCCAGGATACCCCGCAACCGGCGCTTGCCAGGACCACAACCCTCTTGAACGTGCTAGTGGTCGACGACCATCCCGCCAATCGATTACTGATGTGCCAGCAACTCGACTTCCTGGGCCATCGATGGATCACGGCCAACAACGGCGAAGACGCTTTGCGGAGCTGGAAAGAAAGCCATTTCGATCTGGTGATTGCAGACTGCAACATGCCCCTGATGAATGGTTACGAGCTCACCCGTGCCATCCGTACCCACGAGCAGGAAGAGCAGCGCCCACGTTGTACGGTGCTGGGGTTCACCGCCAACGCCCAGCCAGAGGAAAAACAGCGATGCCTGCAGGCAGGCATGAATGATTGCCTGTTCAAACCCATCAGTCTGACAACACTGAGCCAACGCCTGGAAGCACTTGAGCCGATCAGCAAGGACCAGGTCTTCAGCCTGGACAGTCTGCATTTACTCACCGGAGGTGACCCCCTGCGAGCACATCGATTGCTCGCCGAACTACTCAACAGTAACCGCCTCGACCTGGAGGAGCTACTTGGACTACCACCTGCAAGCGGGCGGCAGGCCTTCATCGATGTCGCACACAAAATCAAAGGTGCGGCGCGCCTCATCCAGGCTTCAACCCTGATAGACAGCTGTGAGGCGCTCGAACGCATGTGCCACGAGGACTTCTCTCTGGACAGGCTCCAAGCCCACAAAAACCGGATGCGGTACGCCATCCTTGAGCTGGATCAGGCCCTGCAACAACAGCTCAGCCTGCAAGCCGTTTCTTGAGTCAAGGCTCCCCGGCACCGACCGGGTGAGTTCGGGCGCTTGCGGGCCTGCGAACAACCGTCCCATGCTTGCCAGGCTGTTCGTCCAAGGCTTGCTCAACAGACCCTAGGGATCCAAGGCGGATTGGTCCTTCATTTACTATGCTTGCGTGCTCAGCAGTGTGTCATGACGATGGAGAGACACCGCGATGCCCAGCCCACTGCACCCGGAGAAACGTCGATTTCCGCTGCACGTGCACATCAGCGTGATGTTCACTTTGCTTCTGCTGTTCACGGGCATTGTGCTGGGAGTTTTCAACTACCGGCAAACCACGCAGATCATTCTGTCCAGCAGCGAAAAACTGTTCGACCGAATAGAACAGGACGTGCGGCATGACCTGCACACGACTTACCGTCCCATTCGTCGCTTGCTGAGCCTGTTGGTGCAAAACCCCGCGATGCAGGCGACGAACCTGGAACAACGACTGGCGCTGCTAAGGCCCTTCAGCCAGTCACTCAACGACAATACAGAACTGGCATCACTCTATGCAGGCTACGCTGACGGTGACTTTTTCATGGTTCGCCCACTGCGCAGCGAAGCGCTGAAACACACCCTCAAGGCACCTGAAACTGCCGCCTTTCAAGTCTGGAGCATCGACCGTGACAGTCTCACTGGACACACTCGCTCCCAGTCCCTGTTCTACGACCCGTCACTGACCCTGATCGAGTGCCGGGACAATCCGCAGGAAACCTACGACCCACGCACTCGCGCCTGGTTCAACAGTGCAAACGCAACCCAGGAGCAAATCACCACCGAGCCGTACATTTTCTTTTCGACCCACAATATCGGCACGACCCTGGCCCGACGCAGCAGCGCCAATGCCGTGATGGGCGCCGACCTGACACTGGCCCAGCTGTCTGCGACCCTGGCCAGGCACCAGGTAACACCCGGCACCGAAATC
Organism: Pseudomonas sp. Irchel s3a18; assembly: GCF_900187535.1. Classification (NCBI taxonomy): domain Bacteria; kingdom Pseudomonadati; phylum Pseudomonadota; class Gammaproteobacteria; order Pseudomonadales; family Pseudomonadaceae; genus Pseudomonas; species Pseudomonas sp. Irchel s3a18. The sequence goes on from NZ_FYDV01000010.1 coordinate 143,337, forward strand.
GTCCTGTTTGATGGCGATGGTAATGCCGTCGCCTACCCCGACAGCAACAAACTGATCATCAACGATCAGAAGGCGCACCTGGCCAAGGTCAAGGACCTCAGCCCGGCGCTGGACGCCCTGTTCAAGAACACCAGCAGCGGTCAACGGCTGGAGGTAGCCAGCCGTGAATGGATCTTTGCCCGCAGTAGCATTGCCGAAGGTGGCCCGCGAGGTTTGCAACTGGCCCTGATGGTTCCCGAAGACGAGTTACTGGTGGACGCCTATCGAATGCGCTGGCAAGGCGCGTTGATTACCCTGGCCACCTTGCTGCTCTGCGTACCGCTGGGCTGGCTAACCTCCAGAATACTGGTCAAACCTTTGCGCGCACTGGTACAGGAAGCCGATGCCATTCGCAGCTTCGACTTCAACTACCCGGTCACTCGGCGCTCCCCCGTGCTGGAGGTCGACCAACTCAGCGTATCAATGGCACGTATGAAAGACACGCTGGCCAGCTTTTTCGAAATCACCGACAGCCTGTCTGCGGAAACCCGCTTCGACCCCCTCCTGCAACGGGTGCTCTTCGAAACGGTGAAGATCGGCCAGGCGCAAGCCGGCCTGATCTATCTGCGTGAGCACGATGGAAACCGGCTCGAGCCCCACGGGCTGATCATCGAGGATAAGCCTCAGGCACTCTCGGCCTTCAACATCAGCGGCTATGACCCTGACGACACCCAGCACCCTGCCTGGTTCCGGCAACTGCTGAGCCAGGACTCACTGGTCACCGTACTCGGCTTCGAACAGGCCGCCGACCTGCAAGCGGTATTGCTCGCCATGAATTGCCCGAGCGCTCACCTGATTGGCATCCGCCTGCACAATCGCCACAATGAAACCGTCGGCGCACTGGTCCTGCTGCTCACCGACACGGGCGCACACGCAGACCTGGAGAAGCTTCGACCGGACCGGATCGCATTCATCCAGGCGGTCTCGGGCGCCGCTGCCGTCAGTATCGAAAGCCAGCGCTTGCAGGCCAGGCAACAACAGCTACTGGACTCCTTCATCAAGCTGCTGGCCGGCGCGATTGACGCCAAGAGTCCCTATACCGGTGGCCACTGCCAGCGCGTCCCTGCACTGACCTTGATGCTCGCCCAGGCCGCTGCCGCGAGCCAGGCCCCGGAGTTCATGGCCTACCAGCCTACCGACGACGAGTGGGAAACCTTGCATATCGCCGCCTGGCTGCACGACTGCGGCAAAATCACCACCCCTGAATACGTGGTCGACAAAGCCACCAAGCTGGAAACCCTCAACGACCGCATCCACGAGATCCGCACGCGCTTCGAAGTCCTCAAGCGCGATGCCTGGATCGACTACTGGCATGCACTTGCCCTGGGCGGTCAGGAGCCACTCCTGAGTGAAGCACGTGATGCCAGCCTGGCCGCCCTTGATGACGATTTCGCCTTCATCGCTCGCTGCAACCTGGGGAGCGAAGCCATGGCCGATGCAGACCTGCAACGACTGCACCGCATCGCCCAGCGAACCTGGACCCGGACACTGGATGATCGACTGGGTGTTTCCTGGGAAGAGAACCACCGCCAGGCAGGCACCCCGCCCCCTGAACTCCCCGTCAGCGAGCCGCTGCTGGCGGATCGACCCGAGCATCTGTTCAAACGCAACGACGCCGAACTGATTCCGGCAGACAACCCCTGGGGATTCAAACTCGACGTGCCACCGTACAAATACAATCGCGGTGAGCTGTACAACCTGAGCATCACCAAAGGCACTCTGACCCGTGAAGAGCGCTACATCATCAATCATCACATCGTGCAGACGATCCTGATGCTCAGCCACCTGCCCTTCCCCGGGCACCTGAGTAACGTGGTGGAAATAGCCGGTGGGCACCACGAAAAAATGGATGGCACCGGCTATCCGCGACAATTCAAGCGCGAAGAGATGAGCCTGCCTGCGCGAATGATGGCGATTGCCGACATCTTCGAGGCACTGACCGCAGCGGACCGCCCCTACAAGAAGGCCAAGACCTTGAGTGAGGCCCTGGCCATCATGGCCTTCATGTGCCGCGATGCGCATATCGATCCGCAGCTGTTTGCGCTGTTCGTCAATGAGAAGATCTATCAGCAATACGCCGACAAATTCCTCGAGCCTCGGCAAATCGATACCGTTGACTCAGCGAGCCTGCTCGCCAAGGCAGGGCTAGCCAGTTGATCAGCAGTCGGTCAAGCGCAGGAAAATGGCCGCCAGCTGTTCAATGCCAGCCTGATCGTCGACGCTGAAGCGGGCAAGGGACGGGCTATCCAGGTCCAGTACGCCGATCAGACGACCGTCCTTGACCAGCGGCACCACCAATTCGCTGTTCGAGGCGCTGTCACAGGCGATATGCCCGGCGAACGCGTGTACATCCTCGACCCGTTGCGTTGTCAGGGTGGCCGCCGCCGCACCGCAAACACCACGGCCAAACGGAATCCGTACACAGGCGATCTGCCCCTGGAACGGCCCCAGGACCAACTCTTCATTGCGGTTGAGGTAGAACCCGGCCCAATTCAGATCATCGAGCTGGTTGAACACAAACGCCGAAAACTGCGCGGCATTGGCGATAAAATCACGCTCATCGGCCAGCAACGACTCCAGTTGCGCACACAGCAGGCCGTAGCCCTCCAGGCCTGCGCCAGTGTTTTGCAAATCGATCATGCCTTGTGCTCCAACAATTTGAGTCCTACCCAGTACCGGGCAAATTGATACGCGCAACGGCCGTTGCGATTACCGCGGCCGGTGGCCCAGCGCACCGCGAGGATGTCGAGCTGTTCATCACGCTGCCACTCAAGGCCGGCCTTGGCTGCCAGTTGCCCCACCCAATGCTCGACCACATCGAGAAAGTGTTCCTGGGTAAAGGGATAAAACGACAACCACAACCCAAATCGGTCCGACAGCGCGATCTTGTCCTCCACCGCCTCATTGGGGTGCAGTTCACCGTCGACCCTTTTCCAGTTTTCGTTATCGCTCTCTTTTTCCGGCACCAGGTGGCGCCGATTGGAGGTGGCATAGAGCAGCACGTTGTCCGGCGCCTGCTCCAACGAGCCGTCGAGTACGCTTTTAAGTACCCGGTAATCGCCCTCGCCCGCCTCGAACGACAGGTCATCGCAAAACAGCACAAAGCGCTGAGGCAGCCTGGCAATCTGTTCGACCACCCGGGGCAGGTCCGCCAGGTGATCGCGCTCGATCTCGATCAGGCGCAGACCGCCTTTGGCGTGCTCGGCCAACAACGCCCGCACCAGCGACGATTTGCCGGTGCCTCGCGAACCCCAGAGCAATGCATGGTTGGCAGGCATGCCATCGAGAAATTGCCGGGTGTTGCGGTTCAACTGCTCCAGCTGTTTGTCCACGCCGATCAGGTCGGACAAACACATGTCCAGGCTGACCTCGAGCGGCATTAGAAAACCGCTGCGCCCCTCACGTTGCCAGCGCGCCGCCAGGCACTGTGTCCAGTCGATGGCGGTGCGCTGCGCAGGCAGCAGAGGCTCGATACGAGCCAGAACCGCATCGGCGCGTTCAAGAAAGGCATTCAATCGAGAGTCCACGACTTCTCCTCAGGCTCGTTCACAGTAATGATGGGGACAGAAAAGTAAAAACAGCGCGCTATGCCGGAGCGTTCGGGATAATGGCGCACCCGACAGACCGCCCGAAACCCGGCAATGATCAGCTATGCTTCGCCCAGAAGGGAAACGAAAGTGGTTCAGCACCCAATGGATATCAAATTCACCAACCGCCTGTCTTACAAACAAGCCAGGCTAACTGTGCTGGTTGGTTTCATTCTCGGCATGCTGCTGAGCCTGCTGCAAATAGGCATCGATTATGCCAGTGAAGACGCCTCCATCAATCGGGAAATACTGTCGCTGCTGGAAATCAGCCACAGCCCCGCCTCACGGATCGCCTACAACATCGATGCCGAACTGGCCCAAGAGCTGACGCTCGGCCTGTTGCGCTCGCCGGCCGTGATCGGTGCGCAACTGATAGACAACAACAATACCGTGCTGGCCAACGTAGAGCGACCGCGCTCACAAAACGCCTACCGGGTGATCAGTGACTTTCTGTTTGGCGCCAATCGCCAATTCAAGGAACGCCTGTTCCTCGAACACTTGCCCAACGAATCCCTGGGCACCCTGCTACTGGAGGTCGACACTTACACCTTCGGCACCCGCTTTCTGAATCGAGCTGGAGTCACCTTGCTCAACGGTTTTTTCCGTAGCCTGATACTCAGCGGGATTCTCCTGGCATTGTTCTACGTCATGCTCACCCAGCCGCTGGTCCGGGTCATTCGCGAGCTGAGCCTGCGAGATCCACGCAGCGCGGACCAGCCGCCGCTGGACTGTCCTGCAGACCATGAAAATGACGAAATCGGCGTACTGGTCAAGGTCGCCAACCAACACATCGAGACCATGGCCGTTGAAATCCAGCAGCGACGCGCCGCGGAAAACCGGCTGACTGACTACCTCGGCCAGCTGGAACATATCGTCTCCTCGCGTACCTCCGAGTTGAAAGCCATCAACACCCGCCTGACGTCAACCAATGGGGAACTGGAAGTCGCGCGACAGACAGCGCTGGACATGGCTCAGGCACGCTCGGATTTTCTCGCCAACATGAGCCATGAAATCCGCACACCGCTCAATGGCCTGCTGGGAATGATCGCGCTGTCGCTGGACAGTCCATTGAATGCCGAGCAACGCCAGCAGCTGTCGATTGCCCACGACTCCGGCAAAGTACTGGTGGAACTGCTGAACGACATCCTGGACTTGTCGAAATTCGATGCCGGACAACTTGAACTCGAGCATATTCCCTTCGACCTCGGCTCACTGATCGAGGACACGGCCAACCTGTTGTCACAGAATGCGGCACCCAGCGTCGAGCTGACATGCCTGATCGATCCGCAATTTCCCTCCCTGGTGCTGGGCGATCCGACGCGGGTTCGCCAGATCGTCAGCAACCTGCTGTCGAACGCCCTGAAGTTCACGCGCTTCGGACGGGTGGATGTGCGCTTGAGCACCCTTGAGGATGGCGTGCGAATCGAAGTGTGCGATACCGGCATCGGTATCGCACAGGAGGCCCAGGTCAAGATTTTCCAACCCTTTACCCAGGCCGGAGCCGGTATCACCCGTCAGTTCGGTGGCACCGGGCTGGGATTGGCCCTGACTTTCAACCTGTGCAATGCCATGCAGGGTCGTCTGAGCATCAGCTCGGAATCCGGATTCGGCAGCCAGTTCTGTGCCGACCTTCCACTCCCCACACACGCGCTCGCCGCTCCCCCCGCCCCACTGACAGGCAAGGTCCTGGCCGTTACATCAACCGGTAGTGGCCTGGCCGAATTGCTGCGTAACCTGCTCCCCGGTTGGGGTCTTGCCTATGAACAGCGCACGATTGACGACCCATTGACCCGCTACACTCCCGACCTGTTGATCACCGATTGCCCAGAGTGTCTGTTTCGCTTCCGACCGGCGTTTGACGCCCCCATCCTGCTGGTTACCGCCTACGGCAACTTCATGCCAGGCGAGGAAACCGCCACCCTGGCGCCCCTGCAACAACTGGCCCGGCCCCTGGCCCGCAAAGCGCTTTACCACACACTGCGCCGCGCCTTGCAAGCTGACACGCCCTTGGTCAGCGACACGCCGACACAAGGCCTTTCACCCCGGCAGCGGGCACGAATCCTGTTGGTGGAGGACAACCCGGTCAATCAGCTCGTGGCCAAAGGCATGCTCAGCAAGCTGGGCAGCGACGTGACAGTCGCCGCACACGGGGCCGAAGCCCTCGATCAGCTGGAACTGAACCGCTTCGACCTGATACTCATGGACTGCAACATGCCCGTGATGGACGGCTATGAAGCCAGCCGGCATATCCGTCGCAGCGGTCGCTGGCCGGACCTGCCGATCGTCGCCCTGACCGCCAACGCCATGCCCGAGGAGCGTGAACGCTGTCGGGCGGCGGGCATGAACGACTACCTGGCCAAGCCCTTTCGCCGTGAAGAACTGGCCGCCTTGCTAGACCTGTGGGCACCCGCTACGAAAGCGCCTTGATCTGCCCCAGCAACTGATCGAGGCCTGCCCGCAACTCACTCAAGCGCTGCAGGTCGACGCGGCTGTCGCACAACAGCCGCGCCTTGAGGGGCCCGACCTGCTCACGCAGGGAAACACCGGCCTGCGACAGACTCAAGTGCACCTCGCGCTCATCGCGCGCCGAGCGCTGGCGCTGGACCAACTGCATCTGCTCCAGTCGCTTGAGCAACGGCGTCAGCGTCCCGGAGTCCAGCGACAAGCGTTCGCCCAGGGCCTTGACGGTTGGCTGTTCGGGGGCGCACTGCTGCCACTCCCACAACACCAGCATCACTAGGTATTGCGGGTAGGTCAGCCCCAGTTGATCGAGCATCGGCTTGTAGCCACGGATCACCGCCCGCGATGCGGCGTACAGCTTGAAGCAGAGCTGGCTGTCGAGCTCCAGCGAATCGGCTGACAGGTCGTTCATTTGAGCAGGGCTTCGATCTCGCGGGTCAGATCCTGCGGCTTGGTTGCGGGGGCGAAACGTTTGACCAGCTTGCCGTCCTGGCCGATCAGGAACTTGGTGAAGTTCCACTTGATCCCCTGAGAGCCCAGCACACCCGGTGCGCGCTTCTTCAGCTGGACAAACAACGGATGAGCATCACTGCCGTTGACGTCGATCTTTTTGAACAGCGGAAAACTCACACCAAAGTTCAACTCACAGAACTCGGAAATGGCACTCTCATCGCCCGGCTCCTGCTTGCCGAACTGATTGCACGGAAAACCGAGCACCACCAGCCCCTGGTCCTTGTAGGTCTTCCACAACGCCTCCAGACCTTTGTATTGCGGGGTGAAACCGCACTCACTGGCGGTATTGACCACCAGCACAGCTTTACCGGCGTAGTCGGCCAGGGTCTTTTGCTCACCTTTGATGGTGGTGCACGGAATGTTCAGCAGGTTGTCATTCATGGCGCGATGCTCCTTTATCCAAAGGTTGGGCAAGAGACGAACATAGCGGGCAATTAGATTGTGCGCAATTTAAATGCTTGGATACCGACCAACTGCACCGGGATCGGGCGCGCCAGCGAAGGCATGTGTGACATCGCCTTCGTCGACAATGGATCGTCGCCCGCCCCCTCCCATGCTACTGGCGAGGGACCAGGTCCAGGCACACTGAATTGATGCAGTAGCGCAAGCCGGTCGGCGGCGGGCCGTCCGGGAACACGTGCCCCAGGTGCGCATCACATTTGGCGCACACTACTTCGGTGCGGATCATGCCATGGCTGACATCGCGGATCTCGACCATGGCGCTTGCGCCGATCGGCTCATAAAAACTTGGCCAGCCGCAACCGGAGTCGAACTTGGCCTTCGCGTCGAACAATGGCTCATTGCAACAGATGCAGTGGTAAACACCGTCGGTTTTGGTGCCATTGTATTTGCCCGAGAACGGTCGTTCGGTACCCTTCAGACGGCAAACGTTGTACTGCTCCGGGTCGAGCATCGCACGCCATTCTTCCAGGGTTTTTTCGAGTTTTTCCATCGTTACACCTCGGCATATGAAAAAGCCCGATCTGTACCTTTTCCACGGATCGGGTGGCACGTATGATTGCGCCTCATTTGACGCCAGTCTGGCAGCCGCGTTACACGCACTCAAACGGATTTTGCTGCGCGCAACCCAGGTGCCAGGCTGGTGTGAGAACGCAGGATTCCCAGTACGGTAGTTCATACGACGTCTGGATCGTTCATTTTCGGGAACACATCGCCATGCAGGTCAGCAAATCGAACAAGCTCGCCAACGTCTGTTATGACATTCGCGGCCCAGTGCTCAAGCACGCCAAACGCCTGGAAGAGGAAGGCCATCGCATCCTCAAGCTGAATATCGGCAACCCGGCACCCTTTGGTTTCGAAGCACCCGATGAAATCCTCCAGGACGTGATCCGCAACCTGCCGACCGCCCAGGGCTACAGCGACTCCAAAGGCCTGTTCAGTGCGCGCAAGGCCGTCATGCAGTACTACCAGCAAAAGCAGGTGGAAGGTGTCGGCATCGAAGACATCTACCTGGGCAACGGTGTTTCCGAGCTGATCGTGATGTCGATGCAGGCCCTGCTCAACAACGGTGACGAAGTGCTGGTCCCGGCACCGGATTATCCACTGTGGACCGCCGCCGTCAGCCTGTCGGGCGGCAACCCGGTGCATTACCTGTGCGACGAGCAAGCCAACTGGTTCCCTGACCTGGCCGACATCAAGGCCAAGATCACCCCCAATACCAAAGCCCTGGTCATCATCAACCCGAACAACCCGACCGGCGCGGTGTATTCCCGCGAAGTCCTGCTGGGCATGCTGGAACTGGCACGCCAGCACAACCTGGTGGTGTTCTCGGACGAGATCTACGACAAGATCCTGTACGACGACGCCGTGCACATCTGCACCGCCTCGCTTGCACCGGACCTGCTGTGCCTGACGTTCAACGGCCTGTCCAAGTCCTACCGGGTGGCTGGCTTCCGCTCCGGCTGGATCGCCATTTCCGGCCCCAAGCACCACGCCCAGAGCTACATCGAGGGCATCGACATGCTGGCCAACATGCGCCTGTGTGCCAACGTGCCGAGCCAGCACGCCATCCAGACCGCCTTGGGCGGCTACCAGAGCATCAATGACCTGGTATTGCCTCCTGGCCGCCTGCTGGAACAACGCAACCGCACCTGGGAACTGCTCAACGACATTCCGGGCGTTAGCTGCGTCAAGCCGATGGGTGCTCTCTACGCCTTCCCGCGGATCGACCCGAAAGTCTGCCCGATCCACAACGACGAAAAATTCGTGCTCGACCTGCTGCTCTCGGAAAAACTGCTGGTGGTCCAGGGTACGGCGTTCAACTGGCCATGGCCGGATCACTTCCGTGTCGTGACCCTGCCACGGGTGGATGACCTGGACATGGCCATCGGCCGAATCGGCAACTTCCTGAAGTCCTATCGCCAATAAGCCCTGCCACGCCGAGGCGTCATTTCAATGCCCTCGGCGATCAACTCAGCAACAGATTAAACATTCTTCATCGTGACCGCGCCTTGATTGCTCGCGCAGACACCTGAGCGCGCGTTACACCCAATGATGGCGGTAGTTGCGATAGTAAATGGCAGCCGGACAGGGGCTCGAAAAAAATCAGAATCGCCCTGCAACGAACAGGAATCCGGCTGTAGGACACAGTTTGAAATAGTCACCCGGTTGAATAGCCCGGTGCATCACCTTATATACCCCGCAGTACGCTACATCTTTAGCATGAGGAGATTTCTACAACCATGATGCGCATCCTGCTGTTTTTGGCCACTAACCTGGCGGTCGTGCTGATTGCCAGCATCACCCTGAGCCTTTTCGGCTTCAACGGGTTCATGGCGGCCAACGGGGTTGATCTCAACCTCAATCAGCTGCTGATCTTCTGTGCGGTCTTTGGTTTCGCCGGCTCTCTGTTCTCGCTGTTCATCTCCAAGTGGATGGCGAAGATGAGCACCAGCACTCAAATCATCAGCCAACCGCGCACTCGCCATGAACAATGGCTGCTGCAAACCGTTGAAGAGCTGTCCCGTGAAGCCGGCATCAAGATGCCCGAAGTCGGGATTTTCCCGGCCTACGAGGCGAATGCCTTCGCCACCGGCTGGAACAAGAACGACGCACTGGTCGCGGTCAGCCAGGGCCTGCTCGAACGTTTCTCGCCCGATGAAGTGAAAGCGGTCCTGGCGCACGAAATCGGTCACGTCGCCAATGGCGACATGGTGACACTGGCCCTGATCCAGGGGGTCGTGAACACCTTCGTGATGTTCTTCGCGCGGATCATCGGCAACTTTGTCGACAAGGTGATCTTCAAGAACGAAGAAGGCCAGGGTATCGCCTACTACGTAGCGACCATCTTCGCCGAACTGGTACTGGGTTTCCTGGCCAGCTCCATCGTCATGTGGTTCTCGCGCAAGCGCGAATTCCGTGCAGACGAGGCCGGTGCCCGTCTGGCCGGCACCAGCGCGATGATCGGCGCCCTGCAGCGCCTGCGCTCGGAACAAGGCCTGCCGGTGCACATGCCGGACACCTTGAACGCCTTCGGCATCAACGGCGGCATCAAGCAAGGGCTGGCTCGCATGTTCATGAGCCACCCGCCGCTGGAAGAGCGCATTGACGCACTGCGTCGTCGCGGCTAAGTGCCACAACCACAAAAAAGGGCGACCACGGTCGCCCTTTTTTGTGCCCGCCCGCTTCAGGCGTCTGCCGTACTCAGGCGGTAAACCCGCTCGTCAAGGCGCGTGACGCCGCCCTGAAGGAACTTCCAGCTCTCACCCAGGATATCCCGCACCTCAAGAACTTCGAGCTGCCAGCGATCACCCAGCAGCGCCTGGACCTCATCATCCTTTACCGCAAAGGGCGGACCCGCCAACTGCGCCTGGTCATAGTCCATGGTAATCAGCAGGCCTTCACTGGCCGCAGGCACTATCCGCATCAGGTGGGCGACGTACTGCTCACGCATCGAGGGTGGCAAGGCAATCAATGCCGCCCGGTCATAGAGCGCCGCGCAATCCGCGGCATCGGCTGCTGTCAGTGCGAAAAAATCGCCACACCACAGCGTGACCAGCCCTGCCTCATAGACCTTGAACACGCCATGCTCGGTGATACGCGGCATCAGTTGTTGCTCAGCGAAGAAGTCTTCCACTGCCTTTTCCGACAGCTCGACGCCCAACACCCGATAGCCCTGCCCTGCCAACCACACAAGGTCCAGACTTTTCCCACATAGCGGCACCAGCACCCGCGCCTCGTCCTTTAAGTTCAGCTGTGGCCAGTAGCGCTGCAGATAAGGATTCACATCAGCCTGGTGGAAACCGATCTGATTGAGCGCCCAGCGCTTTTGCCAAAACTCCGACTGCATAAATCACCTGAAAATTCGATCAATTTGCACTAAAACTTATATTAGATTTAGATCATTGACCTGACTGAAGATGAGGTCATCTTAACCCTCAGGACACCCTTCATGCTCCCCAGCCTGTTTATCTCCCACGGTTCCCCCATGCTGGCACTGGAGCCAGGTGCCAGCGGCCCTGCATTGGCCCGCCTGGCGGCCGAGTTGCCGACACCCCGCGCCATCGTGATCGTTTCCGCGCACTGGGAAAGCCAGGACCTGCGCGTCAGCAGCGGCGAACAACCGCGCACCTGGCACGATTTCGGCGGTTTTCCCGCTGCGCTGTTCGCGGTGCAATACCCAGCACCTGGCCAGCCAGCGCTCGCGACACAGGTTGCCGACCGGCTCAAGGCCGATGGCCTGCCCGCGCAACTCGACAGCGAACGCCCGTTCGATCACGGCGTCTGGGTGCCTCTGTCACTGATGTATCCCCGCGCCGACATTCCCGTGGTGCAAGTCTCGCTCCCCAGCCGCCTTGGCCCGGCCCTGCAAACCCGCGTCGGCCATGTGTTGTCGAGTCTGCGCGAACAAGGCGTGCTGCTGATCGGTTCCGGCAGCATCACCCATAACCTGCAGGAATTGGATTGGCATGCCGGCCCCGAGAGCGTCGAACCCTGGGCCAAGGCCTTCAGGGACTGGATGATCGAAAAACTCGCTGCCAACGACGAAGCCGCGCTGCACGATTATCGCCAGCAAGCACCCCATGCAGTTCGCAGCCATCCCAGCGACGAACACTTGTTGCCGCTGTACTTCGCCCGTGGCGCCGGTGGCGATTTCAGCATCGCCCACCAGGGATTCACCCTGGGCGCACTCGGCATGGACATTTACCGCTTCGGCTAACGGCAGGCAAAAAAAATCCCCGAACCAGTCGGGGATTTTTTCATGAAGGATCAATCAGCTCGAGAGCGGATCAATCTTCGCGGTAGCGACGCAGTTTCAGCTGCTTACCGGCAACGCGAGTGTCCTTCAGCTTGGTCAGCAGACGCTCCAGACCATCTTCCGGCAACTCGACCAGGCTGAAGCTGTCACGCACCTGGATACGACCGATTGCTTCGCGAGCCAGGCCACCTTCGTTGAGGATGGCGCCCAGCAGGTTCTTGGCAGCGATACCATCACGCGCACCCAGCGCGGTACGGCAACGTGCACGACCTTCGGCCAGCGGGATCGGGGCACGACGCTCACGATCACCACGGTCCGGACGATCACCGGAACGCTCTGGACGGTCGCCACGCGGTGCATTGTTCGGCACCAGTGGACGTTCTTTCTCGATCGCGGCCAGGGTCAGCGCTTGAGCGTTGGTAGCCTTGCGCAGCAGGGCTGCGGCCAGGGCACGCGGGGTGCAACCGATGTCGGCAGTCAGACGATCCAGCAGATCACCGTGAGTCGACTCAGCATCAGCCACCAGCGGCGACAGGCTGTTGGTCAATTTCTTGATGCGAGCATCGAGAACAGCTTGTGCATCCGGCAGGCGAACTTCAGCAACCTTTTGACCGGTTACACGCTCGATCACTTGCAGCATACGGCGCTCACGAGGAGTCACCAGCAGCAGCGCGCGACCTTCGCGACCGGCACGGCCAGTACGGCCGATACGGTGAACGTAGGATTCCGGGTCGTACGGCATGTCAACGTTGAACACGTGAGTGATGCGCGGTACGTCCAGGCCACGAGCGGCAACGTCGGTCGCCACAACGATGTCCAGACGGCCATCCTTGAGGGAGTCGATCACACGCTCACGCTGGTTCTGGGCAATGTCACCGTTCAGCGCAGCGGCTTTGTAGCCTTTGGCTTCCAGGGCGCTGGCCAGGTCCAGGGTCGCTTGCTTGGTACGCACGAACATGATCAGCGCGTCGAAGTCTTCGACTTCCAGCAGGCTCAATACAGCCGAGGTCTTCTGGTCAGCGTGAACCAACAGGTGAGCCTGTTCGATCGCGGTAACGGTCTGAGTCTTGGTCTGGATCTTCACGTGCTGCGGATCGCGCAGATGGCGCTCGGCGATGGCACGGATCGACTGCGGCAGGGTAGCCGAGAACAACACGGTCTGACGGGTTGCAGGCAAGGCCTTGAAGATAACTTCGAGGTCGTCCATGAAACCCAGTTTGAGCATTTCGTCCGCTTCGTCGAGAACCAGGTGGTTCACGGTAGCCAGGACTTTTTCGTCACGACGCAGGTGGTCGCAGAGACGACCCGGAGTGGCGACAACAATCTGTGCACCATTACGGATTGCTTTCAATTGTGGGCCCATCGGCGCGCCGCCGTAGACAGCCACAACAGTTACGCCCGGCATTTGCTTGGCGTAGGTTTCGAAAGCGGTTGCAACTTGTAGCGCCAACTCACGAGTTGGGGCCAGGATCAGGGCTTGCGGTTCGCGCTTTGCAGGATCGATGCGATGCAGGATCGGCAGGGCGAACGCAGCGGTTTTACCCGTACCGGTTTGCGCCTGACCAATCATGTCGTGACCGGCCATGATGATCGGGATCGATTGCTGCTGAATAGCCGATGGCTCTTCGTAGCCAGTCGCGGTGACGGCTGCAAGAATATTCGGATTAAGATTAAAAGCGGCGAAGCCGCCGGTTTCCTGGGTCATGGGTCTGCCTCTAAGTGCATCCGCAAAGACCCATGCTCCAAAGCTGCGCATGCCGTGTTGAGACTCAAGAGTCGCCCTGGCAGCTTTGTCGGCGGGGATTTGCGAAAACGAATGAATGAAAAGAATCGTCAAGGAAGAGTCCGCTGTGCGGACGTGCAGCCGAAGCTGACTTCGGGGAATTGCGCAACCTAAACGCGGCCCGGCTAAAGGCCGGCGCGCACTATACCGGAATTTGCCAAAAAAGGGAGCTTTTTTTATCGCCAAAACCCCATGAACGCAGGAGTGTCACAGGTTTTGCGGATAATCGCGTCACGGTCTATTTTTCAAAGGCCCGGCCCTGCTGGTCACGACGCTTAAACGGTTCATCTTTCAGGCTGCGGCCTTGCGCCTGATACCCCCCTTCCCCGCCCGAGGACGTACCCCATGAATCAACCCGATTGCAGTCGTGTCAGCCGTGAACGGCGCGGTCATGTCCAGCTGATAGGGCTGGACCGGGTGGCCAAGCGCAACGCGTTCGACCTGGAACTGCTGAACGCCCTGAGCCTGGCCTATGGTGAGTTCGAGGCCGACAGCGAGGCTCGGGTCGCGGTGGTGTTTGCCCACGGCGAACACTTTACCGCCGGACTGGACCTGATGAGTGCCAGCGCCACATTGACCGGAAGCTGGAAAGTTCCGACCGGCGGTTGCGATCCCTGGGGTATTTTCATCGGACCCAGGGTCAGCAAGCCGGTGATTGTTGCGGCGCAGGGTTATTGCCTGACCATCGGTATCGAACTGATGCTGGCAGCCGATATCAACCTGTGCGCCAGCAATACACGTTTTGCGCAGATGGAAGTGCAGCGCGGTATCTTCCCCTTTGGCGGTGCCACCTTGCGCCTGCACCGGGTAGCCGGATGGGGCAACGCCATGCGCTGGTTGCTGACGGGCGACGAATTCGATGCCCACGAAGCGCTGCGCCTAGGGCTGGTGCAGGAGGTCATGGCCAGCGAAGACCTGTTGCCCCGCGCCATCGAGCTGGCAGAGCGCATTGCCCGCCAGGCACCGCTGGGCGTCCAGGCCACCTTGCAGTCGGCGCGCCAGGCCCACCTGGAAGGTGAAGCGGCGGCGGCGCTCGGCCTGCCGGCGCTGGCCAGGAAGCTACTGAACAGTGAAGACGCAAAGGAAGGCATACGATCGCTGATCGAAAAGCGCCCCGGTAACTTCAAAGGGGTTTAGTTTGGCAGTTGCCAGTCAGAGTGCTGTCGCAAGCTTGCTCGCGACAGCACTCACAGATCACTCAGGTCGCCGGGCGAATGCATTTGATCAACGACTGCAACGAGTAACCCAGACGCGGCGCCAGGGCTTCGGCACGGGCCGTCAGCCCTTGCATGTCCAGTGCCTGATCAAGGTCGGACGGCACGAGCAGGATCACGTTGCCCTCCTTCACCGGCAATTCCCAGTAATGCCGGTGATAAAGCCCGCGCAGCAGCGCAGCGCCCAAGGGCTTGCCGTCATCGGTGGCCCACTGGTTGATCACCAGCCAGCCGCCCGGATTGAGGCGCTTCTGGCAGTTTTCCAGAAAGCCCCAGGCCAGATGCCCAACACCCGGCCCGACATCGGTGTAGAGGTCGACAAAAATCAGGTCGGCCGACTCGGCCGTCTCCAGCAGCTCGAGCGCATCGCCGATACGAATGTACAGACGGGGATCGTCATCCAGCCCCAGGTATTGGATGGCCAGACGCGGCACGTCCGGGCGCAGTTCAATGGCCTCGACGTCTTCCAGCGGCAGGAACTTCAGGCACGCCTGGGTCAGCGTACCGGCCCCCAACCCAAGAAACAGCGCGCTTTCCGGCTGCTCATGGCACAGGGCGCCAATCAGCATGGCGCGGGTGTAGTCATATTCGAGCCAGCTCGGATCAGCCGTGAACACGCAGCTCTGCTCGATCGCATCGCCAAATTCGAGAAAGCGATAATCCGCCACTTCCAGCACCCGGATCATGCCGAATTCATCATGCACCTCGGCGAGCAGATGCTCGACGCGCTCCTCAGTCATTTCATCTCCTGGTCGTTATCGGACGGATCCACGGCAACGCAATCATTCATTGCGCTCAGCGCGGCAAAGGCGCGATTGTCCGCCAAGCTTCGGGAACAGGTCACGCACTAATTACTGATAACATGAGGTCCCGAGCGTAAACACTAGAGACCGTGATGAGCCAACCCTGGAGTCCTGACAGCTGGCGCGCCCTGCCGATCCAGCAACAACCCCACTACCCTGACGCGGCGCATTTGCAGGCCGTCGAGCAAAGCCTGGCCAGTTATCCGCCGTTGGTGTTTGCCGGTGAGGCCCGGGAGTTGCGTCGTCAGTTCGCCGAAGTCACCCAAGGGCGGGCATTCTTGTTGCAGGGCGGTGATTGTGCGGAGAGCTTTGCCGAGTTTTCGGCAGCGAAGATCCGCGACACGTTCAAAGTCTTGCTGCAAATGGCGATCGTCATGACCTTCGCCGCCGGTTGCCCGGTGGTCAAGGTCGGGCGCATGGCCGGACAGTTCGCCAAGCCGCGCTCGGCCAATGACGAAACCATCAACGGCATCACCCTGCCGGCCTACCGTGGCGACATCGTCAATGGCATCGGCTTCGACGCAAAGAGCCGCGTACCGGATCCGGAACGCCTGCTGCAGTCCTACCACCAGTCCACCGCCACCCTGAACCTGCTGCGCGCCTTTGCCCAGGGCGGTTTTGCCGACCTGCATCAAGTGCACAAATGGAACCTGGACTTCATCGCCAACTCGGCGCTGGCCGAGAAATACAGCCACTTGGCCGACCGCATCGATGAAACCCTGGCCTTCATGCGCGCCTGCGGCATGGACAGCTCGCCGCAATTGCGCGAAACCAGTTTTTTCACCGCTCATGAAGCGTTGTTGCTCAACTACGAAGAAGCCTTTGTACGCCGCGACAGCCTGACCAACGACTATTACGACTGCTCGGCCCACATGTTGTGGATCGGTGACCGCACCCGCCAGCTCGACGGTGCCCATGTCGAATTCCTGCGCGGGGTGAACAACCCGATCGGGGTCAAGGTCGGCCCAAGCATGAACACCGACGATCTGATTCGCCTGATCGATGTGCTTAACCCGGACAACGACCCGGGCCGCCTGAACCTGATCGCCCGCATGGGCGCAAACAAGGTCGGCGACCATCTCCCGCCATTGATCCGCGCCGTGGAGCGCGAGGGCAAGAACGTACTCTGGAGCTGCGACCCGATGCACGGCAACACCATCAAGGCCAGCAGCGGTTACAAGACCCGGGATTTTGCGCAGATCCTTGGTGAGGTGAAGCAGTTCTTCCAGGTTCACGAAGCAGAAGGCACTTACGCCGGTGGCATTCACATCGAGATGACCGGGCAGAACGTCACCGAATGCATCGGCGGCGCACGACCGATCACCGAAGACGGTTTGTCGGATCGCTACCACACCCACTGCGATCCACGGATGAATGCCGATCAGTCGCTGGAGTTGGCGTTCCTGATTGCTGAAACCCTGAAGCAGGTTCGGCGCTGAGTCAGGCGGTCCCGGGCTAACTGATTCGCCACGAGCGCCGGATCAGTCACCGCCCATGCCGGCCAACGCCACCCGCAACCGCGCCGCACTGGCGCGCGGGCAATTGAGCTGAATCCGCGCCAGCCCCAGCCAATTCGCCAGCTGCCTCAGGTGCAGCGCCAACGCCAGCATCCCCTCCTCGTCCAGGCCTTGCTGCTCTTCATGGACCCCATGCACCGCCAGGCAGCCGAATGCCCGCTCTGCCCGAAGATCAACCCGCGCGGCAATCCGCTCACGGTGCAGGAACGGCAGCACGTAATAGCCATAAACTCGCTTGGCTGGCGGCGTGTAGATTTCCAGCCGATAGCGAAAATCGAACAACCGCTCGGTTCGACTGCGCTCCCAGATCAACGAATCAAACGGCGACAGCAATGCACTGGCAACCACAGTGCGCGGCACCGAAGGATCGGGCAGGCAATAGGCCGGTTGCTTCCAGCCCTGCACCTGGCACACCTGCAACTGGCCATTCTCGACCAGTTCGCCCAGCGCATGCCGACACGGCGCCAACTCCAGGCGAAAATAGTCGCGCAAGTCCTTTTCCGTACTGACTCCCAAGGCGCTGGCTGCGCGCAACAACAGCCCCTTCTGGGCTTCAGCTTCCCCGAGCAGGGGGTGCTGCAGGATCTGTGCGGGAATGACCCGCTCCGGCAAATCATAAAGACGCTCAAAGCCCCGGCGCCCCGCCACTGTCACTTCACCGGCGGCAAATAACCATTCCAGCGCATGCTTCTCGGCACTCCAGTCCCACCAAGGGCCAGCTCGTTCCTGGCGAGTGGACAAGCTGCCGGCACCGAGCGCCCCGCGCTCCTCAACCAGGGCCAGCACTCTACGAATGGTCACCTGTTGCTCCCGGCCGAAGACCGCCAGTTGCTGATAAATGCCCTGCCCTTGCGCTGCCCGTTGCATGCGCCAGCGCATCAGGGGATACATCGATAACGGCAGCAAGGAGGCCTCATGCCCCCAATACTCGAACAACGTCCGTCGCCGCCCCTGACTCCAGGCGGCCTGGTCAAGCAAGTCGGTTGAGTAATGGCCCAGGCGAGAGAACAAGGGAAGGTAATGCGAGCGCACCAGGGCGTTGACCGAATCGATCTGCAGGACGCCCAGCCGCTCGATCGACTGATTGAGCCGGGTTGACTTGACCGCCGCTGGCGGCTGGCGCCCGGAGAACCCTTGGGCGGTCAGCGCCAGGCGCCGGGCCTGTTTCAAGGAAAAGCAGAGAGAACCGTTCATTCGATAACTCGTGATGAAGGCTCCCTCCACCTTAGTGCCAGGTTCACAAAACGCCAATGAGCCCGGTCATCGCTGCAACGGATCATCCCAGAAAGGACGAGCATACTCCTTGAGCACATCCGCCCGGCTCAGGCCAATGTCCCGCAGCCGATCATCACTCATGCGAGCCAGCTCGGCACGATCCTGGCTCAGCTGTCGCCAGCGCCCCAACTGCGCCAAAGCCCTGCACAGCCCCTGGCTGGACGCACCCAGCGTCAATCGCAGTGCCCGGGTTCCCACACTCATTAGCTTCTGCTGTCGCTCCATGACGGTACTCCTCAGAATTGAGGGCGCAGTCTTGTACAGGTGCAGAATCGGGCCTAGGGAATGTCTATGACTGCCTGTTTCCTGATCGGCACAAGCTCCATGGCAAGGGCTTTCGCACGGTGCGATGAAGCAGTGACCGAACATTTCAACAGACGCTGGCGGTTACTTGCCCAGACCCATGGGATCCTCCCAGAAATGCCGCTCGGATTCCTGCTCGACATCCGCCCGGCTCAAGCCGATGTCTTTTAGCGCTTCATCGCTCAGGCTGGCCAACAGCGTGCGCTCACGGTAGAGCTGATGCCAGCGGGTGAGCTTGTCCAGCAGGTGGTGCAGAGAGAAGCCATGGTGTGAAAAATGGTCCAGCTGCACGTAGCCTTTTTGACCTTTCATCGTCTTGCCCTCCGTTGTGGATGGCTCAAGTCTCGCGCCAGGACTAAGATCAATCCAACGAATGTTTCTAATGAAACACATCTCGGAGATTGATCAATTGGCCTACCCCAGTATCGATACCGACGTCCTGCGCACCTTCGTCGCCATCGCCGACCAAGGCGGGTTCACCCGTGCTGGCGAGCTGGTCAACCGCACGCAATCGGCGGTGAGCATGCAGATGAAGCGCCTGGAAGAAGACGTGTTGCAGCGCCAGCTGTTTCAACGAGACGGCCGCCAGGTCAAACTGACCGCCGAGGGCCAGGTGCTACTGGGATATGCCCGGCGCATCCTCAAACTGCACAGCGAAGTGTTCAACACCCTGCGCGAGCCGCACATGGTTGGCACCGTGCGCATCGGCACGCCCGATGACTACGTGATGCGGTTTTTACCCGGCATCCTTTCGCGCTTTGCCCAGTCCTACCCACTGATTCAGATCGAAGTGCATTGCGAGTCGTCCAAACAGCTCCTGCTGCGCCAAGACCTCGACTTGTCGATCGTTACCCGCGAACCCGGCAGCGAGATCGGCCAATTGCTACGCAAGGAGCGCTTCGTCTGGGCCCAGGCGCAGTGCTACAACCCCATCGAACAAACCCCCTTGCCGCTGGCGATGTTCAACAGTGATTGCTTCTGCCGTCTCTGGGCCTGCAATGCGCTGGACGCTTCCGGACGCGAGTACCGGATCGCCTACAACAGTTCGAGCCTGTCGGCGATCATGGCGGTGGTCAGCGCAGGCCTGGCGATCACCGCGCAACTGGAGAGCCTCATTCCTCAAGACATGCGCATCCTCGGCGAGGCTGAAGGGCTGCCCCAGCTACCCGAGGCCAGCATCATGCTGGTGCGCAACCTGCATCACCCTTCGCCGATCACCGAGTGCCTGGCGGAACACATCGTCGAGGGCTTCAAACTTTAAAGGCGAGCATCACCGCACACAGCACGAGAAAACCGCAGAACAGCCCGCGCAGCCATCGCTCCGGCAGGGCATGGGCGATCCTCACGCCCCAGCTGATGCTCAGCAAACCACCGAGCGCCATCGGCAGTGCGATGCTCCAGTTCACTTGCTGGTGAACCGCATAGGTCACCAGGGTCACGCCGGTACTGGGCAAGGCCAACGCCAGCGACAACCCTTGGGCGACCACCTGGGTAGTGCCGAACAGGCTGGTGAGCACCGGTGTCGCCACCACCGCACCGCCCACGCCGAACAATCCACCCATGGCTCCGGAAGCTGCGCCCAGTACGCCCAACCACGGCCAGCCGTAACGCATCTGTCCAGTGGCCGGGGTGCTGGCCATGAACATTCGCAGCAGGTTGTACGCCGACAAGGCCACTAGAAAGGCGACAAACCCGATACGCATCACCTGGGCATCAATCCCGACCGCCCAGATCGAGCCGAGCCAGGCGAAGCAGAACCCCATCGAGGCCAGCGGCAACGCATGACGCAGTTCGATACGATTGCGTTGGTGATAGCGCCACAGCGCCAGCATGACATTCGGCACCACCATCACCAGCGCGGTACCTTGTGCCAACTGCTGGTCCAGACCGAACAGCACTCCGAGCACAGGAATGGCGATCAAGCCACCGCCAATTCCGAACAAGCCACCCACGGTGCCGAGTGCGGCCCCTAGTGCCAGATAGATCATTAATTCAATCACGGGCGATTTCCTCTCGCATCAGGCAATACATGCTACGCAGTCAGCTCTGGCGGGGAAACGCACAGCAACGCACAATGGCTATGCCAACTTAGCACAAGCACAGCACCATGAATCCGAACGCACTCACCGATCAACTGGGGCTTTTTCTCGACGTACTGGAAACCGGCAGCTTTTCGGCCGCCTCTCGCCGCCATCCGCTGACACCTTCAGCCGTGGCCAGGCGCATAGACAGCCTGGAGAACGCCCTCGGCAGCCAGTTGTTCGTACGCAGTACCCACGCCGTGCGTGCCACGCCCGCCGGGCTGGCGTTTGCCGAGCGGGCACGGCGGATCGTCAGCGAATTGCGCCTGGCCCGCGCCGAGGCCGCATCCATGAGCAGCGCGCCGGAAGGCCTGATCCGGGTCGACGCGCCCGCTGCATTCGGACGTCGGCACCTGGCACCGGTGATCGCCGATTTCCTGGGGCTGTACCCCGGGCTGGACGTGCAATTGCACTTGATCGACAGCTTCGTCGACATGCACGGCTCGAACCTGGGCAAGGTCGATCTGGTACTGCGCGCCGGGCAAATGGCAGACACACGCATGGTCGCCACCCCGCTGGCCTGCATGGTGCGGATTGCCTGCGCCAGCCCGGCCTACCTCAAGCGTCGCGGTACACCCCGCCATCCGGGAGAGTTGCGTGAGCACGATGGCCTCGACTGGGCGGGCCTGGCGCCGCCCTTCGCCTGGCGCTTCGAAGTGGATGGGCAACTGCAATTGCATCGCCCGTCACGCATTCGCCTGAGCGCCAACAACGCCGAAGCCCTGCTCTACGGAGCCCTCGCCGGCCTGGGCATCGCCCACCTGCCCACCTGGTTGTGCGGCGAATACTTGTTGCGCGGTGAATTGCTGCCGCTGTTTTGCGAAGGCGGTTTGCCGAACCCGGAAAACACCGGCATCTACGCTTTACGCCTCGAGCAGCAGGCCAGTTCGCGTAGTCGCTTGTTGCTGGAATACCTCAAGAGCCGCTTCAGCCCGGTGCCCCCCTGGGATATGGCGCTGCAACGAGACTTCGGCCGGCTCTAGCTGAAAATTATCTGGCGCATTAAACACTCGCCCGCTAGATTCATGACGATCACCGATCAAGGCCAAGACATGACCCCTCCTCGCAACACCCCGGACAACTGCGACAACCTACTGCTGGATAACCAGCTGTGCTTTGCCCTGCACTCCACGTCACTGCTGATGACCAAGGTCTACAAACCCCTGCTGCAAGCGCTTGGCCTGACCTACCCGCAATATCTGGCAATGATGGTGTTGTGGGAACGGGACGGGCTGACCGTCGGCGAAATCAGTCACCGCCTGCTGACCGACCCCGGTTCGCTGACGCCCTTGCTCAAGCGCCTGGAAGCAGAGGGCCTGCTGAGCCGCACCCGCAGTCGTGAAGATGAGCGGGTGGTCATCGTCGAGCTCACCGAACAAGGCCGGGCGTTGCGAGACCAAGCCCGTGACATTCCGCCCTGCATTCTCGGCGCCAGCGGCCAGACCCTGGAGCAAATGCGCAAGCTGCAGGCCGATCTGCAGAACCTGCGCAGCCATCTGCAAGACAGCCTCTGACACCCCCGCTGCCTGGCAGCGGTCTAGCAGGCGAACACAGTCATGCGGTGCTCCTGATACACCGCCTGTACTGCCAAACCAGCCTCCCCCCAAAAACCGCGCAGATCGGTAGATACCATTTCGCTCGAGCCAATCGAAAAAATATCTTGCGCGCAAGATATTTGAGCGATACATTTATTTGGCGATTACTTAGCGCGCAAACCTTTAGCGCAAAAAACGTAAACTCCGAAGAGGCTCATACCATGCAAACGCTCTATACCGCTGTTGCAACCGCTACCGGTGGCCGTGATGGCCGCGCCGTTTCCAGTGACAACATCCTCGACGTCAAGCTCGCCACCCCGAAAGAACTGGGCGGAGCCGGCGGTGCGGCGACCAACCCCGAACAACTGTTCGCTGCCGGTTATTCGGCATGCTTCATCGGCGCACTGAAATTCGTCGCCAGCCAGACCAAGCGCAAGATTCCCGATGACGCCTCGATCACAGCTCATGTCGGCATCGGTCAGATTCCTGGTGGCTTCGGCTTGGACATCGACCTGCATGTCAGCCTGCCAGGCCTGGAGCAGAGCGATGCCCAAAACCTGGTCGATGCCGCGCACCAGGTCTGCCCTTACTCCAATGCCACTCGCGGCAACGTCGACGTTCGCCTGCACGTCACCGTTTAAGTGCTCGTACCGATCAGACGCGCACAAAAAAGCCCGACTCAATGGTCGGGCTTTTTCTTGCCTACAAGAACTGCACTTATTTAGCACGGCCTTTGTAAGAACCGCCTTCGCGGGTATCGATCTCGATCATATCGCCGATTTCGATGAAGTCAGCAACCGACAGCTCGGTACCGTTCTTCAGTTTGGCAGGCTTCATCACCTTGCCGGAAGTGTCACCGCGAGCGGAACCTTCGGTGTAGTCAACCTGACGCACGATAGTGGTCGGCAGCTCTACGGAAACCAGACGGTCTTCGAAGAATACGGCTTCGCAAACGTCGGTCATGCCTTCTTCCACGAATGGCAGAACGCTTTCGATGTCTTCGGCGTTCAGCTCGTACATGGTGTAGTCGGTGGTGTCCATGAACGTGTAGGTGTCGCCGCTGATGAAGGACAGGGTCGCTTCTTTGCGGTCGAGGATCACGTCGTCCAGTTTGTCGTCAGCGCTGTAAACGATCTCGGTCTTGTAACCGGTCAGCAGGTTTTTCAGCTTGGTCTTCATGATCGCGCTGTTACGACCGGACTTGGTGAATTCAGCTTTCTGAACCAGCCAAGGGTCGTTTTCGAGACGGATCACCGTACCGGGTTTCAGTTCTTTACCAGTTTTCATTGCGAATATCCGAATTTGGATGGGATTTACAAAAATCTAGGCCGCGTATCATATCCAATTTAGGTAAAACTGCACCAGCGCCGCAGCAAGATCGGCTTGCAAAGCCTGTTCCAGACACCATGCCTGGGCGTGATTTTGCAGTTCTGGCCAGTGCTCCCGTGCCGCAGCCCATGCCGGGGCCATTCCTTCACCCGTGTTCCACGCTCGCCACAACCCCTCTAGCGCCGTGCGCGCCGCGGGCGACAGGCGTTGGGTATAGAGCGCCAGAAAAGCTTCAAGCTTGTCGAGGTGGATGTCTTCTTCCTGCTGATAAATATGCCACAACATCGGACGAGCGGCCCACTGCGCCCGGACGAATGAGTCCTCTCCACGCACCGCGTTGAAATCACAGCTCCACAGCAGCAGGTCATACTGATCCTGCCGGACGAACGGCAGCACTTGCACGGTCAGGGCACCCCGTACCTCCCGGGCCCCGACCGACAATCCGTCGACACCCAGCCAGCGCGACACATCGCCGAGGATTCGTCCTTCGGGCACCAGCAGATGAGTGGCTCTTGCGCCGGCCGCCATGACATCCAGCCAATCGGCCAGACCAGCGTTCTCATAAGCAAAGAGCGAGATCAACTCTGCCCCTTCGGCACGCTCGACACCCAGCCCTTGCAAGAACGCCTGCCGGGCGTGCGGGTCGGCCTGGAATTGCTCGCGGCGCAGCAGTAGATCGCGCTCGCGCAGCAGGCCTCCAGTACCGGCCTGGAAGCCCGGGAAGAAAAAGTACTTTTGCACATGCTTGTGCTTCACCGACGGCAGGCCATGGCAACCGACGATCCAGTCCTCGGCACTCAGGTAATCCAGGTTCATCCACAGCGGGGTGGTTTCACGGGCCGCCATTGCCTCCATATAAGCACCGGGCAACTGACAGGCAAATGCCGCGATCACCACGTCGGCGGCATCCGTCGGCTGCCAGTGCGACGGCCAATGACACACTTCGACGCCCTGCTGCCATTGCCGCGCCATGTTAATGTCCAGCTCTGGGCACAGGCGTTCGAACGCACGCAAGTCGTCGACCCACAGACGCACCGAACAATGATGCTCGGCCACCAACTGTCGGGCCAGGCGCCAGGTCACGCCGATGTCGCCGTAGTTATCGACAACCGTGCAAAAAATATCCCAGTCGACTTTCATTCCGGGCTCCGTGGGGCAAAGACCTCAATTGTCCGCATAAATCGTCGTGCGCAGAAGTGCCAAGGTCGATTAATCTTCATGCGACAATCATCGATTGCCCGACATCCGCGCCAGGAGGCCGTCATGCCCTACCGCCCACCCGCTCGTCGCACGCTGGCCATCACGCTCGATCCACGGCAATTGATTGTCAGCATCGCGCTGGGTCTATGGCTGGGATTCCTGGCCATCGCACTGACCTGCTGGCTATTGTCGATGGTCTTGCCCGGCGAGCAACTGGCTCCTTTGGCCGAAGCGACCCGGCAACTGACGCAGCCCAAACCATCGGCGGTCGAACCTGCGCCCGCGCTGTTCGAGCAGTACCAGGAAAATCTGCGCAAACAGGCGCAGCAGCAGTCGCTCGATCAGGCTCGCAGCAACACCCGCAACCTGTCCAACCCCAAATGCCAGTTCTGGCTGCAACAAGACCAGACGGCCCCCAACGAAAAAAGTCGTGCCAATGTCCTGCAATTCTGCGATTGATCATGAATAAACAAACGGTCCACCAACTGATTCTGGAAAAGCTCTCAGCCGATCTCGAGATTGCCCGGCGCGCGGCACAAACCGCCTACGAAACCGCCACCCATGAAGAAAACATAGCCGAAAACAAGTACGACACCCTGGGCCTGGAGGCGTCCTACCTGGCGGCAGGCCAGGCCAAGCGCGTGGAGGAAATTCGCCAGGCGCTGGTGCTTTGCCAGAACATGAACCTGGGGGCCTATAACGCTCAACAAGGCATCCAGGTCGGCACCCTGCTCGGTCTTGAAGACGAAAACGGGCGCCAGCAATGGCTGTTTCTGGCTCCCGACGGGGCGGGGTTGAAGGTCTGCCTGGTGGGGCAGCCGATTACCGTCATCACCCCGCACTCACCGCTGGGCAAAAGCCTGGTGGGCAAGTTCGAGGATGATGAGGTAGAAATTGTGGTGGCGGGCACTCGGCAACAGTTCACTGTCACCGAGGTGCTTTAGTGAACCGGTAGCTCAACGTCGGCGAACAGCTCTTCCAGTTCCTGTTTGTTGTGGCACTGGATGGCTTTGGCCATGACGTCACGGGTCAGATGCGGGGCGAACTTCTCGATGAAATCGCACATGAACCCACGCAGGAATGTCCCGCGGCGGAAACCGATCTTGGTCACGCTGGATTCGAACAGTTCGCTGGCATCGAGCACCACCAGGTCGTTGTCGAGCTTGGTGTCGACCGCCATCTTGGCCACGATACCGACGCCCAGGCCCAGGCGGACATAGGTCTTGATCACGTCGGCGTCGGCCGCGGTGAACACCACTTTCGGGGTCAGGCCACGGTGACTGAACGCTTCGTCGAGCTTCGAGCGGCCAGTGAAACCGAACACGTACGTCACGATCGGGTACTCGGCCAGGGCTTCGAGGCTCAGCTTCGGCAGCTTGGTCAACGGGTGCCCCTGGGGCACGACCACGCAACGGTTCCAGCGGTAGCACGGCATCATCACCAGGTCACCGAACAGCTCCAGGGCTTCGGTGGCGATGGCGAAATCCACGGTGCCGTCGGCGGCCATTTCGGCGATCTGCATCGGCGAGCCCTGGTGCATGTGCAGGGCAACGTCAGGGTATTGCTTGATGAAATTACTGATGACCGGCGGCAGCGCGTAACGTGCCTGGGTGTGGGTGGTGGCGATCGACAGGGTGCCTTTCTTCTCGTTGGAGAACTCCTGGGCAATCTGCTTGATGCTTTCGACCTTGCGCAGTATCTCGCCAGCGGTGGTGATGATGCGCTCACCGGCAGGGGTCACTCGGGTCAGGTGCTTGCCGCTGCGTGCGAAGACCTCGACGCCCAATTCGTCTTCCAGCAGACGGATCTGCTTGCTGATGCCCGGCTGCGAGGTGTACAGGCTTTGGGCGGTAGCGGAAACGTTGAGGTCGTGGTGCGCCACTTCCCAGATGTAGCGCAATTGTTGAAGCTTCATATGAATCCCTCAAAGCAGATAGACGCCACGGGCATCAGCGACGATATATAACTATATGAATGGCCTGAAGAATAAATCTAGAACTTTTTCATCAAAAGGCCAGCGTTCTCGCCTCAAATATCTCCGTGGCGTCGGCGTTGCGACAAGGGCACCAGGTAAACCGGGACCTGGGACAGTTGCAAGACCCGCGCGGCCGTGCGCCCCAACGGCGTTTCGCCCCCTGCCCCATGGCTGTGGCTACCCAGGATCAACAAGTCCACCGAGAGCTTCTGTGCCTGCTCGAGAATGACCTGCGACGGGTCGCCCTGAAACACTCTGACCGATTGAATCAGCGCCAGGTCCTGCTGCCCCTCCCCCAACTCTTCGCGAAAACTGTCGAGTACGCGCTGCTCGATATTGGCCATCACTGTACTCAAGCCCTGGCTGTGAAATTCGTTCAGGGCCTGCTCATCCAGATAGCTCTGCAACACCGATTCGGCAAACAGACCCATGGGTTCAACGGCGTGCACTACATACAGATCGGCTCTGAATGTCCGAGCCAGCGCCAGTGCATGTTGCATCACAAAGGGAGCGTATAGGCCGAGGTCAGTGGCATACAGAATCGAATGAATCATGTGGCCTCCTCGAATGCCAAGATGGCGGAGCTTGATTCAGCTTAGCAGTGCCACAGCGAGTACGACATTCCGGGTAAAGCGTTGAACAAAGGGCTTAAACCTTCAGTTCATTGCTGATGCCATGGGGCACATGACCGGTGGCCACCACCTCGCGTGCCAGCTCGCAATGACCCGCCTGATCGTCGAAAAACACATCGGCGGCAAAGGCCTCGAGAAAGGCCGACTTGGTCAGGCCGCCGAGAAACAGCGATTCATCGAGTCGGATATCCCACTCGCGCAGCGTACGAATCACTCGCTCATGGGCCGGCGCCGAACGGGCTGTCACCAAGGCCGTGCGGATCGGGCAACGGTCTTCGGGAAACTCCCGTTGCAAGGCATTGAGTGCAGCCAGAAACCCCTTGAACGGACCACCGCGCAACGGTTCTCGTGCTGCCTGACGTTCACTGGCCTGAAAGGCTTCCAGGCCACCGGCCTGATAGACCCGCTCCGACTCATCGGAAAACAGCACCGCGTCACCATCGAAGGCGATGCGCAATTCCTCGCTGGCGGCACGGCTGGCACCCCCGGACAGAATGGTCGCCGCGGCAAACCCCGCGTCCAGTGCACTGCGCACATCGTCGGCATGCGTGGAGAGAAACAGGTCGCAGCCGAACGCCTTGAGATACGGGTACGGGCTTCGCCCACCGACAAACGCCGCCCGGGAAATCGCCAGCCCGTAATGGTGGATCGAATTGAACACGCGCAGACCGGTGTCGGCACTGTTGCGCGACACCAGCACCACCTCGACCCGCGCCTTGCCCAGGCTGGCATTGAGGTTGAGCAGCTTTTGCACCAGGGGGAAGGCATCGCCCGGCTCGAGGATTTCGTCTTCGTGTTCGATCTGATATTGCCGGTACGCCTCGACGCCACTGGCCAGATAGACCTGATGGCTGTCACTCAGGTCGAACAGCGCCCGCGAAGAAATCGCCAACACCAGTCTGTTGTCTATCCCGTTTGCCATGCGTACTCCCCCTGGCTGAAAGACTCAGCCGTTACGCCCGTCGATAAAGCTCAGGGCCTGATACAAGGCTTCGATTTTCGGTAGCGAACAACCGGCAGCCTTGGCCGCCGCCAAGGGCCTTTCATAGATGGCGGCCAGTTCCAGCGGTCGTTTATTCAGGTAATCGTGGTACATGCTCGGCCAGTAATCGGGCATGTGCTCGGTGACCTTGAACAAATGCTCGGCGTACCCCGCTGGCATGCTGTAGCCACACGCCTGCGCCCCCTGCACCACTTCGGCCATCAATGCCTGGATCAGCTGACGGCTGTTTTCATCCGCCATCAATGGCGTGGTGCTCGCACCGAGCAATACCGACAAACCGTTGTATGGGACATTCCAGACCAGTTTCTGCCAACGCGCCTGCGCAAGATTGGCCATGGCCTGGGAATCAAGACCGGCGGCACGGAACAAGCCCGCGCCCTGTTCCACAATCTGCTGACGCGCAGGCTCCTCCGCCTGCGCCGGGCCACTGTGGTAACCCAGGTGTACGGCACCCAGCGCCTGGTGCTCGATCACCCCGGGACCTGCGCGATGCACACAGATGAAACACAGGCCGCCCAACAGGTGCAGGCTGTCCGGCAGCGCATCGCGCAGACTGTCTTCGACATCCAGGCCGTTTTGCAGCAACAGCACCTTGGCATCGGCTGCGGCGGCCTTGATGATCGTCGGTGCCAACGCGGCATTGCCGGTGGTCTTGGTACCGACCAGCAACCAGTCACAGAGCGGCATGTCCTCAGCCGAGGAATAAGCCTGGACCGGGTTCAGGGTCACGGCACCGTACGGCGCACTGTTGAGTTGCAGGCCGTGTTCAGCCACCGCCGAAAATTCGCTGCGCAGTAGAAAATGCACGTCGAACCCGGCTTTCGCCAGCATCACGCCGTAGAAGCCACCAATCGCCCCGGTACCGATAATGCCGATTTTCGGCTTTTGAATCGTTGCACTCATCACGGTAACTCCTCTGGATCCCGACTCAGCGCCAGCCCCACCGCCGTGTTCAATTCGGTGCGGGTCAAGCGCGACTGTAGCGCCCCATAAAACTCACCGTCGCGCACCACAAACAGCGACGGCAAATGAAAGACCTGATATCGCTCCACCACCCCACCGTTATCGCCGGCATCGATCCAGCACAGTTGATCGATATCCAGCGCCTGGCGGGGCAGTTGCTGACGCGCCCAGCGACAACCGGAGCAGCCCACGCTGGTGAAAATCACCAGGGAAATGCCCTTCATCGCCAACAACCGCTGGTCGGCATCGAAATCGGTCAGTTCCCATTCGACCACTATACTGGGGAGAACGCTGTCGAATGACCGACACTTGGAGTCCGTGTTCATGGGGCGTTTCATTCCTCATCCTGATGACGTGCCCGTCGAGTTAACGTTGCGCAAGCACCAGTGTATTTCTCGGCAAGAGTTGCACTCTATCAGTCTCGGAGGCGTGGCTTGCAATTACCACCGCGCCTGGCGCAAGGGAACGGCACTGGAAGTGCGAATGCCGACCCTGAGTGAAAATGTCTGCTACCTGGGCTATGTGGCCTGGTGCCTGCGACGAAAGCATGGCTATCTGGTGGGGATCGCCTTCATCGACGAGCAAACCCTGTTCAAGGCGCGGATGGGCGAACAGGTCTGCCAGATCGAACGTTACTACCGGCAACAGGAACGCCAGCGCGAACAGCAAGGCATCCAGGCCCTGGCCCTCGAATGGGTCGACCAGCATGCCACGGAGTACTCCCAGGAGACCGTTCACCAGGCTTTTGTGCAGCCAGCACTGGATTAAACCCGCGCCTGCCCATTGTCGAGCAACAGCGTAACGCGCTAAGGTTCGGCTCCCCGCTGCGCTTAAATCATGCTGTGCTCCGCCGCGCGGGGATCGCTGGCGGCCGGCACCCGTGACCTGACGAGTAACACGATGGCTGATTTACCGATCAATGACCTAAACGTCGCCTCCAACGAGACGCTGATCACCCCTGACCAGCTCAAGCGTGATATCCCTTTGAGCGATGCCGCCCTGCGCACCGTGACCAAGGGCCGCGAAGTGATTCGCAACATCCTGGATGGCACCGACCACCGCCTGTTCGTCGTCATCGGGCCCTGCTCGATCCACGACATCAAGGCCGCACACGAATATGCCGAGCGCCTCAAGGTGCTCGCCGCTGAAGTGTCCGATACCCTGTACCTGGTCATGCGGGTCTATTTCGAAAAGCCACGTACCACCGTCGGCTGGAAAGGCCTGATCAACGACCCGTACCTGGACGACTCCTTCAAGATTCAGGACGGTCTGCACATCGGTCGTCAGTTGCTGCTGGACCTGGCCGAAATGGGCCTGCCAACAGCGACCGAAGCCCTTGACCCGATCTCCCCGCAGTACCTGCAGGACCTGATCAGCTGGTCGGCCATTGGCGCGCGCACCACCGAATCCCAGACTCACCGTGAAATGGCCTCGGGCCTGTCTTCGGCCGTCGGCTTCAAGAACGGTACCGATGGCGGCCTGACCGTAGCCATCAACGCCCTGCAATCGGTTTCCAGCCCGCACCGTTTCCTGGGGATCAACCAGGAAGGCGGCGTGTCGATCGTGACCACCAAAGGCAATGCCTACGGCCACGTGGTGCTGCGCGGCGGCAACGGCAAGCCAAACTACGACTCGGTCAGCGTCGCGCTCTGCGAGCAAGCGCTGAACAAGGCCAGGATCAAGCCGAACATCATGGTCGACTGCAGCCACGCCAACTCCAACAAGGACCCGGCACTGCAACCCCTGGTGATGGAGAACGTGGCCAACCAGATCCTGGAAGGCAACCAGTCGATCATCGGCCTGATGGTCGAAAGCCATTTGAACTGGGGTTGCCAGGCGATCCCCAAGGACCTCGCCGAACTGCAGTACGGTGTGTCGATCACCGATGCCTGCATCGACTGGTCCGCGACCGAAAACACCTTGCGCAGCATGCATGCCAAGCTCAAGGACGTGCTGCCCAAGCGTGAACGCACCTGATCGGCATGTGCCGCACACAAAAACGCCGGGCTTAGCCCGGCGTTTTCATGAGTGCCCCTGATCAGAGCTTGGCGGCATGGCGCTGATGACGCTCCATGTAGCGCTCCACGTAGGAACACGAAGGGATGACGGTGTAACCCATTTGTTCCGCATACTCGAGCGCCTGCTCGGTCAACGCGGCGGCAATGCCTCGGCCACGCAGCGCGTTGGGCACGAACGTGCGATAGATATCCAGGGTCTGCTTGCCCAGGTCCATATAGGTCAGGTAGGCACGATGACCGTCCACAATGGTCTCGAACTGATGACCAGCCTGGTCATGGTGGATGGACAACGCCTCGCTCATCACTGCTCCTCGCGGGTCTTGAATTGACCCCTACCTTACCGATGTTTTTCCGGCGAAGGAACCTCTGCGCCACCCCGTGCCTGTCTGGACACCGAGAAAAGGCCGTACCGATCTCGCGCAGTCTTGCACGTATCAAATAGTAGGCACCAATGGCACAAATGCTCAAGGCGCACTCGTCATGACCGCGCGTGCACTGGATCGGCACGGGGCACACCGAGGGGGCTCGACCGAAGATTCTCCCGGGCCGGGCGCCTGAACATTGCCGGATATTGAGACTTGAGACGAGCGTCGGTAGTTAAAGTCACCTCTAACATGCAAACTCGCGTGAGGCGCTCCGCAAATCGTCAACAAAAGTGTAGACGAATCAATAAAGACCGACTTTAGCCCCATACTGCGAAACAGGCACCTGGGCAGGTTGTGCGTTTCAAGCAGGTCGCTCAGGGCGGGCATCCCGGCTGCATACTTTTTATACAGTGCGATTAAAAGTTGCTCGAAAAAGAATCAGCGCCTACAATTTTTTTTGCTTCTTGCGCTACGTCAGTTTACTTACTAAAAGTAATGGGTAGTATGTACGCCGGCTGTTTCCTCACTCTGAGGTGATAGCTATTTAATAGAAAGTCCTTGAAGGGGAACACGATGAACAACGTTCTGAAATTCTCTGCTCTGGCTCTGGCCGCAGTTCTGGCTACCGGTTGCAGCAGCGTATCGAAAGAAACCGAAGCACGTCTGACTGCTACTGAAGACGCAGCAGCTCGCTCCCAGGCTCGTGCAGACGAAGCTTACCGTAAAGCTGATGAAGCTCTGGCTGCTGCTCAAAAAGCACAACAGACTGCTGACGAAGCTAACGAGCGTGCTCTGCGCATGCTGGAAAAAGCTAGCCGCAAGTAATAATCCCTCGGGATTATTATCAAGCCGACCCAGTTTCTGGGTCGGCTTTTTTATGGCCTGCGGTTTCTTGAAGCCATAAAAAAACCCGCCGAAGCGATGTCGCCCCGGCGGGTTGTTTGAAGCGCTTACTGCAGCTCGAGCGGCGCGCTGGTGACCATGGGTGCCGTGGTGTTCGGCACTGCAATCTCTACCGGCAGGCCATCTTCGGCAGCGACCACGTCGCGCACCACATCCCAGTTCATGCGCATGTTACCGGTGATGTCTTCACGCTTGAGCATGGCGTTGATCACCGAGGTGTGTTTGTCGACCACCGACGGGTTGCCCTTGTCGTCGATCGGCGTATGCGCCTCCAGATAGACCTTGCCACCGCTCACGCCCAGCTTGTACGGGTCGTTGAGGATGCGCACGGAAGTGCCCACCGGCACCATGCTGGCCATTTCCAGGACGTTATTGTTGAACATGCGGAAGCAGCCGTGGCTGGTGCGCATGCCGATGCCGAACTTCTTGTTCGAGCCATGGATCAGGTAGCCAGGCGTGCCCAGGGTGAACTTGAAGGGCCCCAGCGGGTTGTCCGGACCGGCCGGCACGACGTTTGGCAAAGGGTCGCCATCGGCCGCGTGCTCAGCCTTGATCGAGGCTGGCGGGGTCCAGGTCGGGTTCGGCGTCTTGGCAACGATGCTGGTGTGGGCAATCGGCGAGCCCCAGCCTTCACGACCAATACCCAGCGGGAAGGTGTAGACCACGTTCCGACCCTTGGGGTAGTAGTACAGGCGGTACTCGGCCAGGTTGATCACGATGCCTTCACGTGGGCCAGGCGGCAGAATGAAGCGCGTCGGCAGAATGATTTCGGTACCCGCTCCTGGCAACCATGGGTCGACACCCGGGTTGGCCGCGACCATTTCCGAATAACCCAGGTCATAGGTGGTGCCCAGATCAGCGAAGGTATCTTCGTACTTGGCCTTGACCACCTGCACCTGACCGACGATATCTTCGCCCGGTGGCGGTAAAGGCAGCTCCAACGCTGCAACGGGACCTGCCACGCACAAGGCGGCAAGAGACAGGCAGCGGGCGACGGCAGGAAAACGCGGCAACATCCGGAAAATCCTTTGCATGATCAACAGAGGGTATAAAAGACCGATTGTACACTGACACCCGGGGAATCGGGGAGCCGGGCCGACGGCCCGCCCCCGCTGGAGTGTTACAGCTCGAAACGCAACTCGGGCCAGATCGGCGAGGTACCGCGCTTTTGCGACTCGAGAATCGCCCGGCACAACGAGCACAGACGCTGGTCCTGGAACACCGTGCGGTCGACGCTCGACCAGCGCGGTTGCGCCGGCAACAAGCTGCCGCACAAGGTACGGTCGGCCGAGCCGCCCAACTCCAGTTGACGCGTCACCAGATGCACCCGGACCTCCTGGCAGGCGAACAGATCCAGCTGCTCGTCAGGCTCGATCAGTTGGTAGGCAAACAGGGACCAGGCAGAACGCGGCATCGGGGGCTCCAAATCAGGGGGGCGCCACATTAGCCGAAAGACTGCCGCTAGAAAAGCGTCACAGCAGCGGTTTTAGCGTAGGCCAGACATTTTCCAGCAACTTGTCCTGCGCCGCGACCGCCGGGTGGATGCCATCGGCCTGCATCAGCTCGGGATTGCCGCCGATTCCCTGCAGGAAAAACGGCACCAGCGGGACGTTTTTCTGTTCCGCCAGGTTGCTGTAGACCTTCGCGAAAGCCTCGGTGTAGCGCACCCCATAATTAGGCGGCAGTTGCATGCCCAACAACAGCACCTTGGCACCACTGGCCCTGGCGCTGTCGATCATCGACGCAAGATTTTGTTGCAATTGTGTAGGCGGCTGTCCGCGCAGGCCGTCATTGCCCCCCAACTCCAGCACGACCAGTTCAGGCTTATGCTCTGCAAGCAGCGCCGGCAGCCGCGCCTGGCCTCCTGCACTGGTATCGCCACTGATGGAGGCATTGACCACCTTATCGCTGAAACCCTCTTGTCGCAGCCGCTGCTCAAGCAACGACACCCACCCCTGCCGGGTATCCAGGCCGAAAGCGGCGCTGATACTATCGCCAACGATCAGGACTGTACCCGCCGCTGCGTTCTGGGCCATGCACATCAAGGCCAGGCCAGCACTCAAAAACCACACACGCATCGGACTCTCCATGGGCGCAAGCATTCTCACTGCGCGGAACCTTAGCAAAGTGGTTCCCAGCGCGGAAGGTGAACTGACCATCCTGCATCAACTCAGCCTGGAACTGAACAAGGGCGACAGCCTGGCCATTGTCGGCAGCTCCGGTTCCGGCAAATCCACCCTGCTGGGGCTGTTGGCCGGCCTCGACCTGCCCAGCAGCGGCGAGGTCACCCTGGCGGGCCAGGCCCTGGGTAACCTGGACGAGGACCAGCGCGCGCGCATCCGCGCCGAGCATGTCGGCTTCGTGTTCCAGTCCTTCCAGCTGCTCGACAGCCTCAACGCCCTGGAAAACGTCATGCTGCCGCTGGAACTCGATGGCCGCAAGGATGCCCGCGAGCGCGCCACTGAACTGCTGCGTCGCGTCGGCCTCGGCCAGCGCCTGAGCCATTCGCCGCGCCAGCTCTCAGGTGGCGAGCAACAGCGCGTGGCGATTGCCCGGGCCTTTGCCGCCGAGCCCGACGTGCTGTTTGCCGACGAGCCCACTGGCAACCTCGACACCCACACCGGCGAGCACATCAGCAACCTGCTGTTCGACCTCAATAAAGAAAGCGGCACGACCCTGGTGCTGGTCACCCACGACGAACGCCTGGCCCATCGCTGCCACCGCCTGATCCGCCTTGAAGCCGGCCTGTTGGTCGCCCCCCTGGAGCCTTGATGGCACGCTTGCCGCTGTTGCGCCTGTTCAGCCTCGCCATTCGCCAATTGATGCGCGATGCCCGTGCCGGAGAACTGCGGGTGTTGTTCTTCGCCCTGCTGGTGGCCGTCGCGGCAAGCACCGCCATCGGTTACTTCGGCGCACGCCTCAACGGCGCGATGCTGCTGCGCGCCACCGAGTTCCTCGGCGCCGACCTGCTGCTCGAAGGCAGTTCACCGGCCCGAGCGGAGCAGATTCAGAGCGGCAAGGCGCTGGGCCTGCAACACGCTCAGGTGGTGGAGTTTTCCAGTGTCATCGCCACCGACAAGGGCATTCAGCTGTCGAGCATCAAGGCCGCCGATGAGGTCTACCCGCTCCGGGGCCAGCTGAAAAGCGCGCCCGCCCCGTTTGCCCCCGAGGAAACGGGCGGCGGTCCAGAACCGGGCGAAGCCTGGGTCGAGGCGCGCTTGCTGACGGCGCTGGACCTGAAGATCGGCGACAGCATCGACGTCGGCATGAAAACCCTGCGCCTGAGCCGCGTCCTGACCTACGAACCGGATCGGGCCGGCAACTTCTACAGCCTCACGCCCCGGGTAATGATCAACCTCGCCGATCTGGACGCGACCGGCGTGGTGCAGCCCGGCAGCAGGGTCAGCTACCGCGAACTGTGGCGCGGCGAAGCCTCGGCACTGGAAGCTTATCGACAAGGGATCAAGCCGGGGCTGGCGGCCAACCAGCGCCTGCAGGACGCCCGCGACGGCAACCGACAGATCGGCGGTGCCCTGGGCAAGGCCGAGCGCTACTTGAACATGGCCAGCCTGGTGGCGGTGCTGTTGTCGGGCGTCGCCGTCGCGCTCTCGGCCACCCGCTTTGCCACTCGCCGCTTCGACGCCAGCGCCCTGTTACGCTGCCTTGGCTTGTCGCGTCGGGAAACCTTGCTGCTGTTCAGCCTGCAACTGGCGGTGCTCGGCCTGCTGGCCAGCATCAGCGGCGCCCTTCTCGGCTGGCTGGCCCAGCTTGGCTTGTTCGCGCTGCTGCATGACCTGCTGCCCACCGATGTCCCGCCAGGGGGATTGCTACCGGCCATTGCCGGGATAGGCACCGGCCTGGTCGCGCTCGCCGGTTTTGCCCTGCCGCCGCTGGCCGCCCTCGGTCGCGTTCCGCCGCTTCGCGTCCTGCGCCGCGACATGCTGCCGATTCCATCCAGCACCTGGATGGTCTATGGCGCCGCCTTGGTGGCCCTGGCACTGATCATGTGGCGCTTGAGTCTGGACCTGTTGCTGACGTTCGCCCTGCTGGGGGGCGGTATCATCGCCGCCCTGGTGCTCGGTGGCCTGTTGCTGCTGGTGCTCAAAAGCCTGCGTCGCCTGCTGGTCGGCGCACCGCTGGCCTGGCGCCTGGGCCTGGGCCAGTTGCTGCGCCACCCGCTGGCGGCGGCAGGCCAGTCCCTGGCCTTCGGATTGATCCTGTTGTCGATGGCGCTCATCGCCCTGCTGCGTGGCGAGCTGCTGGACACCTGGCAAAACCAGCTGCCGAAGAACGCCCCCAACTACTTCGCGCTCAATATCCTGCCGGCCGACAAACAAGCCTTCACCGATCGCCTGATCAACCTCTCCGCTCAATCGGCGCCGCTGTACCCGGTGGTACCGGGACGGCTGATCAGTATCAATGGCGAGCCGGTGCAGGGCATCGTCAGCAAGGACTCCCAGGGTGATCGGGCGATCCAGCGCGACCTGAGCCTGACCTGGGCCGCCGAATTGCCGGCGGGCAACAGCATTACCGCAGGCAACTGGTGGCCAGCACAGCCTGCGGACGACATACCCGGGGTGTCGGTCGAGGGCAAAGTCGCCGAGAGCCTGAAACTCAAACTCGGCGACCACATGGTCTTCACCGTCGGCGGGGTCAATCGCGAAGCGCGGGTCACCAGCCTGCGCAACATCAACTGGGACAACTTCCAGCCGAACTTCTTCATGATCTTCCAACCCGGCACCCTGAAGGACCTGCCGGCGACCTACCTCACCAGTTTTTACCTGGCGCCCGGTCACGACGCGCAGATCGTCGAGCTGTCACGGGCCTTTCCGGCGGTGACCATCCTGCAGGTCGAAGCCTTGCTCGCCCAACTGCGCAGCATCCTTGAACAAGTCACGCTGGCGGTGGAATACGTGCTGCTGTTCGTCCTCGCGGCGGGCATGGCGGTGCTGTTTTCCGGCTTGCAGGCAACCCTCGATGAACGCATTCGCCAAGGCGCACTGTTACGGGCCCTGGGGGCCGAACGGCAACTGCTGGTCAAGGCACGGCGCATCGAGTTTGGCTTGCTGGGTGCCGTCAGCGGCCTGCTCGCCGCACTCGGTTCGGAGCTGGTGAGCCTGGTGCTTTACCGTTATGCCTTTGATCTGGCCTGGCACCCCCATCCCTGGTTGCTGCTATTGCCGGTGATCGGTGCCTTGCTGGTCGGTGGTGCCGGGGTATTTGGAACACGTCGTGCGCTGAATGCCAGCCCACTGACAGTCTTGCGCGAGGGTTGATAAACTCGAGGCCTTCTCACCAAAAGAAATCGCAATGAGCCGCTATCGCCCTCCCCGTCCTGCCGGCACCGCCCTCATCACGCCCGAGGGCGAGGCCCGGATGCGTGCCGAGTTCCATGAGCTCTGGCATGTACGTCGCCCTCAGGTCACCCAGTCGGTCAGCGAAGCCGCCGCCCAGGGCGACCGTTCTGAAAATGCCGAGTACACCTACGGCAAGAAGATGCTGCGCGAAATCGACAGCCGCGTGCGTTTTCTCACCAAACGGCTGGAAGCGCTCAAGGTGGTCAGCGAAAAACCCAGCGATCCGAACAAGGTGTACTTTGGCGCTTGGGTGACCATCGAGGATGAAGATGGCAAGCAGTCACGCTACCGGATCGTCGGCCCGGACGAACTGGACCTCAAGCAAGG
Source organism: Pseudomonas sp. Irchel s3a18 (assembly GCF_900187535.1). Classification (NCBI taxonomy): domain Bacteria; kingdom Pseudomonadati; phylum Pseudomonadota; class Gammaproteobacteria; order Pseudomonadales; family Pseudomonadaceae; genus Pseudomonas; species Pseudomonas sp. Irchel s3a18. The sequence continues at coordinate 181,737 of NZ_FYDV01000010.1, forward strand.
CTTGATCAGCATCGACTCGCCCCTGGCGCGTGCCCTGATCGGCAAGGCCCTGGACGCCGAAGTCCGGGTCCAGACGCCTACTAGCGAGCAGTTCGTCTACATCGTCGCCATCGATTACCCCTGAGTCAGCGACGGGCAATCAGCCCCTGGCGGGCAACACGCGTCAGTTGCCTGATCACTTCGACCGCCTCTTCGGCACTGGGCGACTGAATCACCGCCAGGTCGAAGCTGTCGCTGGCAAAGCGCGCCAGCGATTCACCGTCCTCGACAAACTGGATCAGGAACGCCGCCGGGCCGCCATTGCGACGCGGCCAGCCGTCCAGATAACGCAAGAGCGTGGGCTGATGATTACCGCCAAGGAGGATTTTCGGGTTGCGTTGGGTCAGGTGAGCCGTGATCGGCGCGGGACGTACGGGAGGGCGAAGTGCATTCATGATGTCGTGTCTCTGCCTCAAAAGTCTGCATGGCAGGTGAGAGGCAACACCGAACCAGCGCTTTAGCGGTATTTCGAAGCCTGTTTCAAGCTTCTATCGGCAACTGAATGAGTCACCTGGCGCCCCGCAAGTAGCTGTTTAAATCGGCGCATGGCAGCATCCTAGAGAAGCCGACGGGACAGTGTCAAGAATCCCGGATCGAGTAGGAGGCGGTTTCACAACCGCCGTCCTCTCACACCACCGTACATACGGTTCCGTATACGGCGGTTCAGGTTATGCGGCTAAGCCGGTTAATCGTTTCCAGTATTGAGACAAGCCCCAGC